>USQA01000129.1 GCA_900556695.1 uncultured Clostridium sp. | reverse complement strand
GTTGTGTAAATGAAAATAGAGCCTAAAAGTTTTCTTTTAAGCTCCACTCCTCTATTCTATATCATTTTTAAAACTCTTACTTGCTTTTTCCAAAAATATCCTAAAATAAAATTTAATTTTATTACTTATTCTACCTGATGTTTACTATATGTTTTCTTTGCACAAATTAATGCTATAACCATCACAAAAATATAAGTAATTATAGTCATCATAGGTAAATCAATAACAATATTTCCTAACTTATATGATACCATTTGAGAAAAGTTTGAATAAATTGCATTATATGGCATTAAGAATAATATTTTATTTAATATTCCAAAAGCTGACTTTATGCTCAAAAATACTGGTAACATAATAATAGCAATATCTATTACTAATACTGTCATAGGATTTTTCAGTTTAGATGACAAGAATAATGTTAATCCCACCATACCAAACAATACTGTATATGAAATCACTATATTATATAAAAGTGACTGGAAGAATGTTAGTGCGTATGGACTTAATATGTTAGAAAGTTGTATTGGTAAATTTCCTCCATCTGTACCAAACATTAAGAATATTGTTCCTATTGCAAATATTAAATATATTGTAAATACTAATGTTGCAAATATATAAGATGCGATTATTTTCGCAGTTACACCTTTACTTTTTCCATACTTTGTGGTTAATAATATTTTATCTGTACCATTTTGATACTCTCCTGCAAAAACAGATGCTAAACATATACATATAGCAATTACTCCAAATATAAGTAATTCATAAGTGTTATACAAATTAGAATATCCATAATAAATATCATATTCAAATGGTGTTTTTGTGTTATTAGACTTCTCTAACCAATATTCTTTTTCTTGAGGTGTATATTTTTTTCCATCATAACTTTGATTTAATTCTTCTTCTATTCTTTGTTGTCTTGTTTCATAAAAATCTTTCTGTTCTTTTAAATTTAGATTAAATAATTCAGTTATATAGCTAGTATTATAATTTGTATATACACGGTTTATATTTGTTAATAAATCAAGTCTATTATTTAAATATTCATTATAAATTTCAATACTAAAATCCTTTTCTCCATCACTATTTGTAATAAGATTATTTGGATCATTATGCAACTCTTGTAATTTTTCTATTTGTTTTATAATCTTTTCATTTGTTAAAGTTCCAGAAATCTCTTTCATTTGTTCTTTACTAACACTAATAGCCTCTTTACCTTTATAAGATTTTCCACTCTTATCTGTTGCTAGAAAATCTTTACCTGCCATAGAAAATAGTAATGTTATTAAAAACAAACAAACTATGATTACAATAATATTCATTTTTTTATTAAATAATTTCTTTAATTCAAATTTCACTAATGTTCCCATATTGTTCATTCCTTTCTTTTCTATTTTTCATTATCTTGAAAATATGCTAAATATAAATCTTCTAAATTAGGTTCTATATTAACAGCATTCACAGTTGGTTTTTGCCTACTTACAATTCTTAATTCTGTTGTATTATTTTCTTGATGAATATTAATAATACAATATTTATGATTCAGCATTTCTACTTCTTTTTTATCATAAGCAACACATTTCCATACACTGCCTCTTAAATCTTGTAAAAGTTCTTCTGGCGTTCCTGTTAATATCTTTTTACCTGCTTTCATCACAATAATTTCATCTGCAATAAATTCAATATCTGATACAATATGAGTTGATAATATTACAATTTTATCTTGTGAAAAACTACTAATTAAGTTTCTAAACTTTACCCTTTCTTTTGGGTCTAGTCCTGCTGTTGGCTCATCTAAAATTAGAATCTTTGGGTTATTTAACATTGCTTGTGCAATTCCTAATCTTTGTTTCATTCCTCCAGAAAATGTCTTTACTTTTTGTTTTTTTTCATTTTCCAAATTAACTATTTGTAATAACTCATTCACTCTCATTTCAGCCTTTTCTTTTGATAATCCCTTTAATGCAGCAATATACATTAAAAAATCATAAGCTGTAAAATCTGGATAGTATCCAAAATCTTGTGGTAAATAACCAAGAACTTGTCTGTAATCCTCCCCTAGTTTTTTTATATCTGTTCCATTATATTTAATTTGACCAGAAGTTGGATTTTGAATATCACATATCATTCTCATAAGTGTTGTTTTTCCTGCTCCATTTGCACCAAGTAATCCATAAACTCCTGGTTTTAGTTTTATAGAAACTCTATCCACTGCAATTTTATTTTTATATTGTTTTGTTAGCCTATCTATTGCAAGTTCCATATATAATCATCCTCCTCTTCATAAAATTGATAAACAGCTTTTATAAAATAAAACACTGTTATAATTAATAAACCTAACCATACTAAAACACTTGAAGTTTCATAAACACTAGGAAACTTTATATTAATTTTAAATAAAATCGCATTGATTAATAACATTATCGTCATATTTACAATTTCGTTTGACTTATTTTTTAATAAACGCATTGTTAAAATGTTAGCAACATTGGTTATCATAAATGGCACTAAAAAATAAAGAATTAATACATAACTTTCCTGTTCAAAATGAGTTCCAGTCATAACTGCAAATACTGTCATTATACATAAATTAATAAATGTATTAATTATTAATTTAATTGAAATCGATTCTTTTAAGTCCATTTTACAACTCATTTCAATTTCATACATATTATATTTAAAACTTTTCTCTAACTCCATTATTTGAAGAAATGCTAATATTGGCATTTCAAGTGATAAAATTAGCCTTGTTTTCTCAAAATTCATAGATTTTATAACTAATATTCCTACCAATAATAGAATAAATTGGAAAAGAAAAGTAATTTTACTCATAAAAGGAATATATCTTTTTATCTTTTCAAAATAGCTTTCCTTTACTGTTATTTCTGTATTTGCTATTTCCATTTTTAATATTTCTATTGATTGCCTTTTTTTATTTTCATCTATACTTGGCAATTCTCTTTTGTTTAAAATTTCTCTCCACTTATCCATCTAATTAAAAGTCCTCCTTTCCTAAATACCTACTCAATTTTTCTATTCCCTGCTTTAGTCTTGATTTAATGGTAGGTACTTTTTCATCAAGTATTTTAGATATATCTTTAATTTTCAAATCTTCATAATACTTCAAAATAATTACTTCTTTTTGTTTTTCTGGTAGCTCTTTTAATGCTTTATCAATTGAATTTTTTTGTTCTATTCTTGATAATTCATTAGAATCATTTTCTTTATAAGTTTGATTATCATCTAATTCTTCTAACTCCACTTTATTCTCGTCAAAATAAGTGTTACATACATTCATTGCTATTGTAATTAAATAACTTTTAAATTTTCCTCTATGTTTATAAGTTCCTATATATTTAATCAATTTCAAGAATGTTTCCTGTGTTAAATCATAAGAAAGTGAGCTATTTCCTGTTTTATAATAACAAAATCTATAAATATCATCATAATATTTCTCAATTAATATCTCTAATAATTCTTTATTTCCGTGCTGTATTTTATAGATTAATTCTTTATCTTCCAAGTAAATACCTCCTTTCTTTCTTTTATAAACTAGCTTACATATAATATAACCTAAAAAAATATAAAAAAGATTTAAAATTTTATTAAATCTTTAAATTTTTTC
>USQA01000128.1 GCA_900556695.1 uncultured Clostridium sp. | reverse complement strand
AGATTCCTCCTGTCTATTGCTTCGCAAAATCCTTGACGCATTTACTACGTCCTCGCGCAAGCGCGAGTCCGTTGGTTTTCTTTCTCGCTCTCGCTCGATCAGGGGGACAAAAAAAGCATATTTCGAGGTATAATAATATATTATATATTAGGACACGAAATATGCTTTTTTTCGAGAAGGGGCGATTTTCAAAAAAAGCATGTTTCGTGTCTTATAATATATATTATATATTGAATTTTAATAAAAATCAACAAAATATGAAAAAAAGTTCATATTTCTATTGACTGAAAAATAAAAAAGAAGTATAATTGTTAAAAAATATGAAAAAATATTCACATTTTTTATTATATAAAATTATGTGAAGGAAAGAGGTAAAAATGAGTGAACTTATTAAATTTAAAAATGTCAAAAAGACATATAACATAGGAGAAAAAAGTTTTAATGCATTAGATGGTGTGGATTTTTCTATAGATAAAGGAGAATTTGTAATAATTCTTGGACCATCAGGAGCGGGAAAATCAACATTATTAAATATTCTTGGTGGTATGGATAGTGCAACATCAGGAAAAATTACTGTAGGAGATGAAGAAATATCAAAATATAATGATAAAGAACTTACAAATTACAGAGCAGAAAATATAGGATTTATATTCCAATTCTATAATATTTTACCAACATTAACTGTTTTAGAAAATGTTGAATTAATTAATGACGTTGTTAAAAATCCTAAAGATGCTAAAGAAATATTAAAAAGAGTAGGACTAGAAAAACATTATAATAAATTTCCTAACCAATTATCAGGTGGAGAACAACAAAGAGTATCAATAGCAAGAGCAATTGCTAAAGACCCATTATTACTTTTATGTGATGAACCTACAGGTGCATTAGACTCAAAAACAGGAGTAGAAGTATTAAAATTATTAAAACAACAATGTGATAGTAACAATGGAGAAAATACAGTTGTTATTGTTACACATAATAGTTTAATAGCAGAAGTTGCAGACCGTGTTATAAGATTAAAAAATGGAAAAGTTGAAAGTAACGAAAAAAATCCAACTCCTAAAAACATTGAGGAGGTAAATTGGTAATATGTTAAGAAGAAAGATGTTTCGTGATATAAGATTTAATTTATCACAATTTATTACAATATTTCTAATGGTATTTATGGGAATAATGGTATATGCTGGAATTCGTTCATATATGGATGGAATGGTAAAAACAGCAGATAAATTTTATAGTGAAAATAATCTAGAAGATTTAGTTGCAGTAAAAAGTAATTTTACAGATGAAGATTTAAAGAAAATAAAAGAAATGGATAATGTTCAAAATGCAGAAAGAAGATTAACACTTGTTGGAACAATGGAAAGCAAAGAAGAAAGAACATTAGAATTAAATTTTATAGAATCAAATGAAATTTCTAAATTATATGCAATTGACGGAGAAGGTTTTGACAAAGAAAAAAGAGGAGTATGGTTAGATAATTTTTATGCTCAAAACAATAATTTAAAAGTTGGAGATACTATAAAAATAAAATATGATAAAGAAGTTTTAGAAGAAAAAATATTAGGGTTAGTTAATGTACCAGATCATGTATATTCAGTAAAAGATGAATCAGAAATATTTCCAAATCATATAGATTATGGATTTTGCTATTTATCAATTAACGAGTTCCCAGAACATTACATAAAAAAACAAGTTATGAAAGAAATGAATATAGAAGATGAATCTATTTTTGATAAATATGTAAAAGATTTTAACTATAAAGATTATATAGTATATAACTACTGTATGATTGATGTTAAAGACACTTCAAAATTAAATGAAGTAAAATCTGATATTGAAAACAACATAAAAGATTTAATAGCAGTAACAGATATTAAAGATTCAGCATCTTATTCTGTATATCAAGGTGAAATAGAAGAAGGAGAAACATATGTAGGAGTATTCTCAGGATTATTTTTGTTTATTGCTATTTTATCTGTTATTACAACAATGAGAAGAGTTGTAAAAAAACAAAGAATACAAATTGGAACATTAAAAGCATTGGGATTTAAAAATAGAAGAATAAATATGCATTATATAGGATACGGATTATGGATTTCTTTATTTGCAGCAATTTTAGGATTAATTGTTGGACCATTATTTATAGGAAATGTATTTATAGGTATGGAATTAGCAGTATTCCAAATACCAAATGGTCAAGCGGCTGTTTCTAACAGTAGTTTTGCAGTAGCAGCTGTAGTAGTTTTAGGAATTTGCTTAGTTACATATTTAACATGTAAACGGAGAATTGAAAGAAAAACCAGCTGAAACATTAAGAACTGAATTACCAAAAGTAAAACAAAAAAGTATTAATATAACAACAAAAGGAATATTCAAAAAATTAAACTTTTCTGCAAAATGGAATATAAGAGATATTCTACGTAACAAAATGAGAACATTTATGGGAATTGCTGGTATAACTGGATGCTGTATGCTTTTAGTTTGTGCATTTGGTATGTTAGATACAATGAAAAGCTATATTAAATGGCAATTTGAAGATTTATATAACTTTGACTATAAAATAGCATTAAAAGAAGGGTATACAACTAAAGATTATGATAAACTTATTTCTGAATATGGAGATGCAACATCTCAAACATTAGGAGTAGAAGTACAAAAAGATAATACAAAAGAAGCAAATAATATATTTGTGGCAGATAGCCAAGATTATGTAAGATTTACAAATACAGATAGAGAATATATGAAATTACAAGATAATGGTGTTTATGTCACACAAAAATTAGCAAAAGAAAATAACTACAATATAGGAGACAAAATTGTTTGGCATATATATGGAAGCGACAAATACTATGAAAGTGAGATTGTAGGATTTGACCGTGATCCTCAAAATCAAAATATAAAAATGACAAGAAAATATTTAGAGTCATTAGGAATTGAATATAAAGCAGATACAATTTATACAGATAAAGACTTAAGCAATGTTCAAACTCCTGATGGAGTAGATGTAATACAAGATATAAATGCATTAGAATCAGGAATGCTTAGTATGATTAATACTATGAAAACAATGATAATTCTTTTAATTGTTGTAGCAGCAATATTAGGAAGTGTAATTATTTATAACTTAGGTATATTATCATTTACAGAAAAACAATATCAATTTGCTACATTAAAAGTACTTGGATTTAAAAATAGTAATATAAAGAAAATTTACATTAAACAAAACAATTGGATTGCAATAATATCTATGATATTAGGATTACCTCTAGGTTATTATATGGTTGACTTTATATTTAAAATGGCATTATCTGATAAATATGATTTTAGTGCAACTATTAAGTTACCATCATACATATATGCAGCAATAGGAACATTTGTTGTTTCATATATAGTTTCTAAATTGTTAGCTAGAAAAGTAAATAAAATTGACATGGTAACAAGTTTAAAAGGAAATGAATAAAACTAAAAATAAAATACTATATAGGTTATGAAAATATATTTTTATAAATTATATGGTATTTTTTTAGGCTGAATTTTATAGAAGAATATAAGAAAAACTATTGTCAAAAATCAAAATATAGTATAATATATGTATATACAAAAAGAAAAAAGTAAACAAAGGAGAAAATATGAAAAGAACA
>USQA01000127.1 GCA_900556695.1 uncultured Clostridium sp. | reverse complement strand
GACATTACAGCATTATCTGAAGGCATGCAAAAAAGCATCAAAAACTGTATGGAAAGAACAAAAAATAATACTGGTGTTACATTTAATATTGCATTAAATTATGGTGGAAGAGATGAATTAATAAAAGCGATAAAGAAAATAGCTAAAGATGTAAAAGAGGATAAATTAGAAGTTAATGATATAACTGAAAAAATTGTATCAGATAATTTATATACAAAAGGGCAACCAGATCCAGATTTATTAATTAGAACAAGCGGAGAACTTAGATTAAGTAACTTTTTACCATGGCAATTAGTTTATACAGAATTCTTATTTGTTGACAAAAATTGGCCAGAATTTAATGAAGAGGATTTAGATAAAGCAATTATAGAATATCAAAGAAGAACAAGAAAATTTGGAGGTAAATAAAAAGATGGATGTAAAAAGAGTCACGTCAGGATTATTAGGATTTCCGCTAGTATTATTTATATTTATAATTGGAAATAAATATGTAATAGATGTAGCATTAGCATTAATTGCATTATTAAGTATGAATGAATATTTTAATGCAGTAGAAAAGGTATCAAAACCTGTAAGATGGGTAGGATATTTAAGTTGTATTAGTATAGCTATGGTTCATATAATACCACAAGAAAGTTTAAATATGGTTATAACATTATCAATACCAACAATTTTAATTATACTGTTTGCACATGTAATTGCTACAGATATGAAAATAAATTTTAAAGATATTGCATATACTTTCTTAGGAATATTTTATGTTGTATTTTTTATAATGTTTATAGCATTTATAACAGGAATGGAAAATGGAAAAATTTTAATATGGTATGCAATATTTGCAGCATGGGGAACTGACATATTTGCATATCTTGTTGGAAAATATTTTGGAAAACACAAATTTAGTAAAGTTAGTCCTAAAAAATCAATAGAAGGATGTATAGGGGGAACAATAGGAGCAATTGTTCTAATGCTATTATACACATATTTTGTGAATAAATATTTAGGAATGAATTATTCATATATGTATATAGGTGGAATAGGATTAATATTAAGTTTAGTAGGCCAAATAGGGGATTTTTCAGCATCTAGTATAAAGAGATATGTAGATATAAAAGATTATAGTAATTTAATACCAGGACATGGAGGAATGCTAGATAGAATTGACAGTTTAATATTTTTAGCACCATTTGCTTATGCTTTATTTACAATATTATAGAAAGAGGAAAGAAATGAACGATAATATAAAATTAGAAGTTGCTATAGAAATAATGGCAAGTAAAATAGCAAAAACAAGTAAACAAGGATATGATATTAATAGTAATGAAATGAAACTACTATTAGAAGAAAAAGAAAAAATGTATAATTGTGATATGGATACAATAGATAAAATAATAAATGTATATGGAAAAGAATTAAAAGAATGTAGAAATTAAGGAGAACATAAAATGCAATATAATGAAAATGAAATAGAGAAAATATTACAAGAATATAAATTAAGTGACGAGGAGCATAAAGAATTATATAATACTATAAAAAGAATCTGGACATTAGATAAGTTTCCAGTTGAAAATCCTATAGCTGTAATAATTGGAGGTCAAACAGGAGCTGGAAAAAGTGGAATCATATCTTATTCACAAAAAATGTTTGATGATAGAAACGTAATAATAATAAATAGTGATGAAATAAAACCATTTCATCCTAAAAGTGAAGAAATCGCCAAAAAATATCCTGAATTATATACAAAAATAACAGATCAAGAAAGTAATACATGGACTAGTCAACTTTTTGAAGATGCTAGAAATGAAGGATATAATATAATTTTTGAAGGTACAATGAAAAATAATAGAGTAGCTGATGATGCAATTGTTGAACTATTAAAAAGAAATTATACTGTAATAGTAAGAGGTTTAGCAGTTTGTGATCTAGAAAGTAGATTATCAATACATGAAAGATATGAAGCACAAGTTGCAACAAAAGGTTGGGGAAGATTAGTTGTGCCAGAACATCATAATCAAACTTATGAAGGTATGCCAAATACAATTCAATACATTGAAGAACAAGGAAGATATGATATATTAGAACTATTTAGAAGAGGTAAAACACCAGATTCACCAGAATTAATTTATGCGGCTCATAATGATAAAACTTTAGAAAAAACAAAAAAATCTATAGATCAAAGAAATTTTGTTAGTTCTACAACAAAGAAATATGGATATCAAAATGGAAAACAAGCTATTTTACAAGGAAGAGAAGAAGATTATGACAGAGTTTTGCCAACATGTGAAGAAAGATTTAAAACAATAAAAAAATATATGGATATGGAAAAAGTAGATAAATCTAATAATGTTAGTAAAGAAGAGCAAAAAGAAAGAACAAGTAACTACTTAGGATTAATGAAATTTTATGAAGAAATAAAAAATCTAAAAAAAAAATTCAAAATAAATAATGATCATGACGATCATGATGAAAGATAATAATAGGAGGTAGAGTTGATTACTTTTATATTATCAGCAATAAAAATTATAATTTTATTAGGATTTCTAATTTTTATCCATGAATTAGGACATTTTACAGTTGCAAAGTTATGCAAGGTTAAAGTTAATGAATTTGCAATTGGATTTGGACCAACTATATGGAAAAAACAAGGAAAAGAAACTAAATATGCTTTAAGATTATTTCCTTTAGGTGGATTTGTTAGCATGGAAGGTGAAGAAGAAAGGTCAGAAGATAGTAGATCTTTTTCAAAAGCAAGTATCCCTAAAAGAATTGCAATCGTTGTAGCAGGGGCTACAGTAAATATTATATTTGCTGTAGTAATTTATTTTATAATTTCTGCAACATCAGGAACATATATATCAAATGAAATTAATAGTACAATTAATGGATATGCAGCACAAAGTATTGATTTAAAAAATGGAGACAAAATTGTACAAATAGACAACAAAAAAATTAATAATAAAGCAGATTTAGATAAGATATTAAAAAAGTCAAAAGGTGAAGACTTAAATATAAAAATAGAAAGAGAAAATAATACATTAGATTTTACAATAAAACCAACAGAAGTAAAAACAAAAGTAACAGGAATATATCTTGATGAAAACTGCAAAATAGCTGCTGTTGAAAAAGGAAGTAGTAGTGAGAAACAGGGAATTAAATCAAACGATAAATTAATAAAAATAAATAATAAAGAAATAAATGGAGATAGAAATAAAGCATTAGAGCTAATTGGCGAAAAGGGTGTAAATACTATGCTTGTTACTGTAGAAAGAAAAGGAAAAGAAATTAACATAGAACTAACACCAGATTATGTTTCAAGTTATTATTTAGGAGTTAATTTAAAACAAGCGCCAGATACATTTATAAATAGATGTATAGGAGCTAGAATACAAACAAAAGAATTTGTATTTTCTATAGTAGATAATTTGAAAAAATTATTTACAGGAAATGTTGGAATTGACCAGATGATGGGACCAGTTGGTATATCAGAAGTTGTTGCTAAAACAAATGGATTTCAAGAATTTATATCAATGATGGCTTTAATATCTTTATCACTTGGAGTAACTAATCTTTTGCCAATACCAGCATTAGATGGTGGAAAAATATTGATTTTAATAATTGAAGCAATTAGAAGAAAACCAATGAAA
>USQA01000126.1 GCA_900556695.1 uncultured Clostridium sp. | reverse complement strand
ATTGTAATTGATGGTGAAGGTTCAAAGGTTATTTGCAAAGACTAATTTGAAAATTACAATTTAGTGATTTGATTGAAAAATAGTAAGTTATCGCTGAGATTGAATTTTGAAATTTGAAAAAAATATAAATATTTGGATGGGTATATAAAATATGCTCATCTTTTATTATGTCAATTAAATATTGTATAATATAGATAGAGTTCTATATACTGCAAACTATCAAAAAATGTAAGGAGGTAATTGTCATGAGAGAATTATTCGTAGAAAAAGTAATTAATACAGTAGAAGATTTTTTAGACAATAACCAAAGAATAAAATTAAAAGAAATACTTACAGAAATATGTTTAAATTATCAAATTGAAAGGATAGAACAAACTAAAAAGCAGGAAATACTAAAGAATAATACTGATATATTAAACAAATTTATATCTTCTAAAGAAATTGAAGGATGTTCTACTAGAACTTTAAATTACTATAAAGATAATATAACCAAAATGTTAGATACAATAAATCTTCCAATAGATGAAATTACTACTGAAATATTAAGAAACTATTTAGCCGATTATAAAAGCAATTCAAAAGCTGGTATGGTAACAATAGATAATATAAGGAGAACTTTATCAAGTTTTTTTACTTGGTTGGAGAACGAAGATTATATTGTAAAAAGTCCAGTTAGAAGGATTCATAAAGTAAAAACAACTAGAAGAGTTAAAGAAACACTAACAGATGAGAATTTGGAAAAGTTAAGAGATACTTGTTCAAATGTAAGAGATTTAGCAATATTAGAACTATTAATTTCAACTGGTATGAGAGTAGGAGAAATTACAAGATTAAATATATCAGATATGAACTTTCAAGAAAGAAGTTGTATTGTTTTAGGTAAAGGTAATAGTGAAAGAGAAGTCTATTTTAGTGCAAAGAGTAAAATGTATATAGAGAAATATTTAGAAACAAGAATTGATAACAACGAAGCATTATTCGTATCATTAATAAAACCATATAACAGATTAGGAATATCAGGGATTGAAATTTTAATTAGAAATTTAGGAAAAGAAGCGAATATAAATAAAGTTCATCCACATAAATTTAGAAGAACAATGGCAACAATGGCAATAGATAAAGGTATGCCAATAGAACAAGTGCAAAAGTTATTGGGACATATAAAAATAGATACAACAATGGAATATGCTATGGTAAATCAAAATAATGTAAAAAATTCACATAGAAAATATGTAACATAAAATAATTTAAAAAAGAGATTTTATGTTTTGATTATAATGTAAAAAAGTTAAAATTAGTTAAAAACTGAATTGCAAAATTTAAATAAAAATATTAAACTTTTACTGACACATAGGTTTTATTTAAAAATTACAAAAAGCATTGACAAATTATTCCAAATATGATATTATGTAACCGTAATACATTTTATGTATTATTTGGAACAGTAAATATTGTTCCAAGCAACTCGTTGAAATTTAACAGAAAGGAGAACGCACTATGAGCAAAATGGCACGGACAAATTATTGGAATCCTAGTGTAAACTACATTGGGAAGAACTCTGCTCAGAATTTTATGAAGTCTGCAAAGGCTAAATTAATCGGAGCTGGAGTAAAAGTAGTTGCTGCGGACTGCTCTTGTAACTGCTCAAGCGGTTGCTCGGCATGCAGTAGTTCCTGTGGATCATGCACATCTTGCAGTACATCTTGTAGTTAATACAAAGATGAACTAAGAATGTGTAGTGTCGACAACACACATTAGTTTCAACAAAGCAGAGGCATCTCTTTTAGAGGTGCCTCTTGCACTAAAAAGGAGGATTTGTAATGGCAGAAAGAACAAAATTTAGTATGCAATGGCATATTACAGACAGATGTGACCAGCGGTGCAAACATTGTTACATCTACGAAGGAAAAGACAAAAAATGTGGTCTTGAACTTGATTTAGACACATTGAAAGCGATTTTGGAGGACTTTCTTCGGACTTGTGATAAATTGGAAAGAGATCCTTTTCTTGTAATCACAGGTGGAGATCCATTGCTCTATGAAAGAATTTGGGATTTTCTTGAAATTCTCAAAGAAAAGAAAGTTCATTTTGGGCTTTTAGGAAATCCGTTTCATTTAAATTATGATGTAGTTAAGAGACTGGAAAATTTAGGTTGTATTAACTTTCAAATGTCATTAGATGGATTAAGGGAGACTCATGATTACATCCGCAAGCCTGGTTCTTTTGATGCAACCTTAGATGCTTTGAAGTATTTTGAGGGAAGTAAAATTAAAACAGCTATCATGACAACTGTTTCTAAGACAAATATTGCAGAAATTCCGGAACTTGTAGACATTGTGGTAGAACACAAAGTTAGCAATTTTGGATTTGCAAGATATTGTCCTAATCCTGAAGATTTTGATTTGCTGGTTTCTCCGGAAGAGTATAGAGATTTTCTTGACAAAATGTGGGAAAAATATATGCAGAATCAGGAATGTGATACAAGATTTGCATTAAAAGACCACCTTTGGAAGTTGTATCTTTATGAAAAGGGATTATTTAATCCTGAGGAAGTCAACAATCCTGATAATCTTGTTCTTGATGGATGTCATTGTGGAATTACCCACATTACAACTTTGGCGGATGGAACAGTATATGCCTGTAGAAGAAGCGAAACTCCTGTTGGGAAAGTTCCGGAACAGTCTTTCTACGATATTTTTACCGGCGAAGAAATGGATAAGTACCGTCAGTATGACAAGTTCGAGCATTGTTCTAACTGCGAAATCAAAAACTTTTGCAGAGGGTGTCCTTCGGTTGCAAAATGCTTAACAGGTGACTTTTATTCAAAAGATCCTCAGTGCTGGAAAAAGTTTTGAAAGCACAACAGGAGAGTGAAAAAATAAATTTTCACTCTCCTGTTACTTTTTATAAAATTATGTGTTATAATTATTGTTATAAATGGAAAGGAATTGATATTAATGGGCGATATACAAAAATATTATGAAAATACCGAAAATGCTTTACCACATCCAATGGTTAAAAAATTCATAAATATGAACAGCAATCCTCAATATGCTATTGACTTAGGTTGTGGTGCTGGTAGAGATACAATATATTTAATAAAAAACGGATGGAAAGTATTATCAATAGATAAGGAAAACACAAGAGAAATTATATCTAGTAAGTTAGATAATGAAGAATTAAAAAATTTTAACTTTGAGTGTCAAGACTTTGAAAATATAGAATTAGAGAAAAATAACTTATTGGTAGCTAACTTTAGTATTCCCTTTTGCAATAAAGACTATTTTAATGAGTTTTGGAACAAAATATCTAATAGTATTTTACAAGAACGGATACTTCGTTGGGAACTTTTTTGGATTAAACGATTCTTGGGCAAAGATAAAAGAGCAAATGGTATTTTTATCAAAAGAACAAGTATTGGAATTATTTAAAGAATCATTTGATATAATAGAATTTAATGAAGTTGAAAAAAATGGAAAAACTGGACTAGGAAAAACAAAACATTGGCATATATATAATATTATAGCAAAGAAAAAATAATATAATGAAAGAGAGAGTTTTATATTATAATCCTCCATACAAATTACAATAAGTTGGGTAGATAACCAGTTGAAATTATCTACCTTTTATTATATAATCCTAACAAGAAT
>USQA01000125.1 GCA_900556695.1 uncultured Clostridium sp. | reverse complement strand
TCTGGAACTCCTGAAGAAGCCAAAAAGGAGCAGAGGTTTCGGAATGGGCATGTGAACTTATTCTGAGAGTATGAATTTTGTACCGTTATGAGGTAACGAACAAGGATGAACTTCATCAGGAAATCTATCTTGAAGAAGAAAAAACTCCTCTTGAGTAGTGTTATTTTTTTGTTTTTTAGAATATTATATCTTTTGCTTTTGTAAATTTAGAGTGCTGAAAGAACTCTAAGAAATATATCTTAGAGTTCTCAAAGTATTGTTTTTGTAGGGTATTAATATCTTCTATACTTATTTCATTTTAAATTGAATTTTAAAATAGCGTCCTCATTAGTTTCAAGATTAATACCATAAATGCATTTGTATTTCTCATCAACAATTAAAGAAGATATATTATTATTTAATAAAAGACGCTTTATAGGATTCCCTTTCCAATCATATACTTCAACGGAAGATGAATGAATTTTTTCTGAATCTCCCCAAGGAATACCAGAATATAAGGCATATATTCCTATTTGAGTACAACTTAGGTCTTCATAACGAACAATATTATTATCTACATTATATTTAAATTTGCTTCCAAAGGTATTTCTATTAAATAAATAGAACTTTGGAGGAAAATCAACTCCTATTTTACCAGTTAAATATAGTTTGCCATTCCTTATTTCTCCAAATTCAATTCTA
The DNA here is from genome assembly GCA_900556695.1 of uncultured Clostridium sp. Lineage (GTDB taxonomy): Bacteria > Bacillota > Clostridia > TANB77 > CAG-508 > CAG-269. The sequence continues at coordinate 3,018 of USQA01000125.1, read as the reverse complement.
TCAATAAAAAAATAAGCAGAAGCAAAATGATTTCCTGAAACAGTAATCCACGTATCATCAAACTCGGTATAGTAGTCTTTCCCTAAATCCTCAGTTAAATTAAATGTATTGGGTAGCGTATCTAATAATAATCGTTGTTTGATATTCCATAATTCACGAGTAGAGCTTTTACTATTGCTTCTTTTCGTTAAATATTGAGTTGTATCAACATAATTCATTTCCCAAAAAAATTTATTGTCAAGGCTTGGTAAATAAAATTCTTCTTCCATGATAGCACAAGTATCAGTTAATAGATAAGATACATATTTATCTGTGGCATGATCACGAAAGGCAAATCGATTTTCAGGCATATTTTTTATGACAGTAGGCATCAAATATTCTCCCGGTCCTGTTCCAATGGGGCAAAAAGAATATAAGAAATGAAAGGAAGGTAAAGAGTAGACATAAAAATTATATTTAGCATTTGTCTGTATGTCACGAAGGATTATATAATCTTTTGATTTATAGATATTACCTGCTTTTATTATTTCATTAATTGGAACTTGTATGGCATTTAATGTTTGTTGTTTGGGAAAGTTTTTTATATAAGTATTGTTCTCATTGTTACATGAAATGACCAATAGTAAGAAGCTTATTATTAGCAGTTGTCGAATATTTAACATAGGCTTACTTATAAACTGTAAGTTACAATATAAAGAACTCCTGCTTTAGTCTTTGTTTATTTCTATTTATAGAACTAAAAACAGGAGATTTTTATTTTAGTAATTCTATTTTGAGACAGGTTCTTGATTTATAATAATAAATGAGAAAATATTAGCATCTGTTTTTACATTTTCCTGTATATCTACCACAATCACAAGCTATACCACCTCCGGAATTTCCAGACCATTCTTTACAACTATCAGTACACTTAGCAGTTTCTCCACTTGCTAATGCTTCTATATTAGCTATCATTAAAGTTGACATTTGACTATTATTTTCTGTTTGTTTTATACAATATACATTGTAAACTCCTATTGAAATAATCAAAGATACAGTTAACTTTAAAATTTTCTTTTTCATATTTTTATGATTTCTATCTACAAATATAGGAACTATTTATAAAAAGAAAAAGAAATAAAATTATTTTTTTTTGATAAAGGAGTTTTGTATGTGCATCTACAAAGCAACCACCGAAGCCGGATAAGATGTTAGGTTGCGTGTAAGTGACCGTTACAAGGGTTTGTTTCATGAATGTTTCAATTTTGTCTATAATGGCTTCCATTGGCTTGCTCAAGCCTGTAGCTTCAGCAGATACCAATACTAAATCTCCTTCTTTTATGTTTTTGTTCATGGACAAGTCTTGTCATTACTATATTCCCATGATATCTTGAAGGCACAAAGGTAACTCCGCACGCCGCATTTGTAAAGGGACGTTTCACTCTCCGGATAAAAAATCTCCTGTGCTTGCTTTGTTCGTGCGGTATTTTTTATCCTTCGCCCTTGACAAATACTCTGTGCTTCGCTGGCAGGTGTTTAGGAAAAAAGAAAAAAATGTTGTTCTTTAGTGGGTGTCCGTTTTGTCATTTTGTTACCGGGATTTGTCCGCATGGTGGGAGAACCGCACCGATCAGCTGGATATGCAATATCATTTTGTAATAATTGGCAGGTTGTTTTTGCAGTTAATGTTCTGATATCGCTTTCCTTTTGCTCTTAGCCTGTATAAGTGTATATTTATCGATTTATTAATGAAAAGAAATGTTCGTTTGTTTTATGATTTCATATGGGAAGGGAGATATACAAGTATCCTCCCTTCCCATATAATTTAGTAATTTTTTTCTTCTGCTTGTGCTGTTCTAATAGCTGTTCTTCTGCCTGAACTTGTTGTTAAAGTAAAAACAGAATTATCTTTTGTGTAATATCCTTTACAGAATATAGGAAGTCCAAAATTAACTTCTGAATAATTGATCTTGAAAGCATTTTTTATATCATCTAAAGAATTGAAGAATTGATTGGCTTCTCCTTGTGTATCGTCAGAAATAAGATATAGTGTGATTGTTGATTTGTTTTTGTAGGGTGTAACCGGTAATGCTGAGGAAATCTGGTCTGTATTTAGCAGTGACACGCGCACATTCTTTAAACCTGATTATGCAAGGATGTTCAATGCCACTTATATTGGCGGAATATTGGAATTGTTTAGTGTAGGGTCCGACTGGAAATTGGCCATGGATACGATTCAAAATGTACGCCATTGCTTAACTTGGGATTCATCTTTTCATCCAGACTGATATGAATCTCTTGAGAGGTTTGTTCGACTCCAGAGATAAGAAAGTAATCTAATATCTGCGCCGGCAACACAAGGCTGGCTAGCATGTTCAAATAATCGTTTTTTATAATGCGAAGTAAGCAATACTTCACGAGCATAAAAAATAATCCCCACTAAAAATCTACTGAGCCAATATTCCCGTGATAGGTTCGTTGAATGCTACTGTCAACTCCAGTTCCCTGGGATATAGAGATATTATGGACATTATTGAGAATAGTGATTGTTGAACTGAGTTCTGTTCAGAAAAGCGGTAAATTAAGAGAATACGTATTTATCTTGGTTCATAAGCGGTCTTCAATTTGACCGCTAAGCTACGAATTAAAATCCGTTTCATTTTAAAATACTGTTTAAAAGACTGTATTTCAATAAATTCAAAGACCGATTAGTCAACTTTTATTAGACAGTAGTAATTCAGGTTATTGCCAGATAAATTTCATCTCGCCGGCATAAATGTAAGAATTAACTTAACCGTTTGCGTAAACGATATTTTTTTTGAAAAAATCTTATAAACATTGCATTGCATTTTAAAATAATATTAATACTTTTACACCCAAAAACAAAAGAACCTTTAAAAAAGAGGGAATTCATTAACTTATTGATTTATTTTTTTATAATTAAGAACTTCCCTTAAAGCCAGAATAAAAAATCACAGATGAAGTCATAAAACACATCTTCAAATATTAAAGCTATGAAAAAAGAGCGACTAAAGTTAG
>USQA01000124.1 GCA_900556695.1 uncultured Clostridium sp. | reverse complement strand
CTACTCAAGCTTTTAATTCAAAATATTAGTTTTCTATTTATTTAGTTATTCAGTTGTTTTATTTGTTTATTTATTCTATTTTTATTTTATATCCAATTTTATATGAACTTCTCTTAATTGTTCATTTTTTACATTACTTGGAGCTCCCATCATTAAATCTTGAGCCTTGCTATTTAGAGGAAAAGCAATTACTTCTCTTATTGTATCAGAATCAGATAATAGCATAAGCATTCTATCTACACCAGGAGCTATACCTGCATGTGGTGGAGCACCATATTGAAAAGCTGTATATAAAGCTCCAAATTTTGATTTAACTTCATCTTCTGTATATCCTGCCATAGTGAATGCTTTTAACATTACATTAATATCATGGTTTCTAACAGCTCCAGAAGAAAGTTCGATACCATTACATACAATGTCATATTGATATCCTAATATATCTAGAGGATTTTTATTTTCTAATGCATCTAATCCTCCTTGAGGCATTGAGAATGGATTATGGCTAAATGTTAGATTTTCATGTTCATCTAATTCAAACATTGGAAAATCTACTATCCAACAAAATTCAAAAACATCTTTGTTTATTAGATTTAAACGTTCTCCTAGTTCATTTCTAATTTGTCCAGCCAATTCAGTGGCTCTTTTTTCATTATCTGCAATAAAGAAAATAGTATCTTCATTTTTTAAATCAGCTAATTCTAGTAAAGTTGATTTTAAGTCTTCAGGTATAAATTTGTCAATAGGACCTTTAAAACTTAAATCTTCTTGAACTTCTAAATATCCAAGACCTCCCATTCCAATAGACATAGCATATTTAAGCATTTTTTCATGAAATCCTTTTGAAAGGTGTTTGCTTACTTTTATTGCTCTTACAGTTCTATTAATAAATGGCTTGAAAGTACATTTATTAAAGAAATCAGATAAGTCTATAATATATAAAGGATTTCTTAAATCTGGTTTGTCAGTTCCATATTTAAGCATACTTTCTTTATATGATATTCTTTTGAAAGGGTATTGGCTTATTTTTTTGTTAGAAAATTTTTTAAAAGTATTATATATAACAGGTTCTATTGTAGCAAATACATCTTCTTGAGTAGCATATGCCATTTCCATATCTAATTGGTAGAATTCGCCAGGAGCTCTATCACTTCTTGCATCTTCGTCTCTAAAACAAGGTGCAATTTGAAAATATTTATCTATACCAGAAACCATTAACAATTGTTTAAATTGTTGAGGTGCCTGTGGTAATGCATAAAATTGACCTGGATGTAAACGGCTAGGAACAAGATAATCTCTAGCACCTTCTGGAGAAGATGTTGTTAAAATAGGTGTTTGAACTTCTAAAAAGCCTTGTTCTATCATTTGACTTCTTAAAAATTGTATTACATTAGCTCTTAATATTAAATTGTTTTTTAAGTGATCATTTCTTAAATCTAAAAATCTATATTGAAGTCTTAAATCTTCTCTAACATCTTGATCTGAATTGATTTCAAATGGTAAATTTTTAGTTCTTTTACTTAAAACTTTAATTTCTTTGATAGCAATTTCAACTAATCCTGTTTTTAATTTTGGATTTACTGTTTCTTCATCTCTTTTTCTTACTGTACCTAATACTGTAACAGAAGATTCTATAGGAATATGTGATGCAAAATCTACATCTTCTTCTTTTCCAGAAGTAACAACTTGAGTTATTCCATACATATCTCTAATATCAAGAAAAACAAGACCTCCAAAATCACGAATAGTTTGTACAAATCCTGCAATTCTAACTTCTTTTCCTACATCTTCTAAACTAATTTCATTGCAAGTGTGAGTTTTATACTCATTCATATTAAAACCTCCTAAATTATTGTTATTGGACAGTTTTTTAGATAGAGTATTTATTTTTGCAATAAAAAAACGTCCAATACATATTTTTTTAATATGCAGGGACGAAATAATTCCGCGGTGCCACCCAGCTTGAAAATGTTTAATTTTCCACTTTATTAAAAATTGCTTCCAATGTGTTTCGTTTATCAAGTTGACCTTAAAGGGCTTACAGCCGGTGACCCTTATTCTCTTAAAGTGACTTTTGATAACTTTGCATTGTACATACGCAAATAAATATTTATTTTTTATGTATTATATTTTACATATTATTTCCGAATTTGTCAAGATGTATGCAATAATTAAGTAATTAATGTTAGAAAACAAAATAAAAAAGGTATATATTTTAAATTTTCGTTCTCCAAGGCGTTTAAGATTTGCAAATATTCAAACTGTACATACACACTATAAACATATAAGAAAATTAATTATCAGGTCAAACTTATTTTAAAATATATACCTTTTTTATTTGATTTTTGCAGTAAATATAATGAGAAAATTTGAATATAATAAATATATAGAAAAGAGAAAGGAAGAAAAAATTATGAAAATTAGATATTTTGATAATGCTGCCACAACTAGAGTTAAAGACGAGGTTTTAAATGAAATGTTACCATATTTTAGTGAGCAGTATGGTAATCCATCATCTCTATATAGTATAGGAAGAAGTGCAAAAAAGAAAGTAGAAGAAGCAAGAAAAAAAGTTGCAAATTTAATTAATTGTAATCCAAATGAGATATATTTTACAGGATGTGGTTCAGAAAGTGATAATACAGCGATAAAAGGAATTGCATATGCAAATAAAAATAAAGGAAAACATATTATTACATCCAAAATAGAACATCCTGCAGTATTGCATACATGCCAAATGCTAGAAAAGCATGGATTTAATGTAACATATTTAGATGTAGATAAAGATGGAATTGTAAATTTAGAACAATTAAGAAATTCAATTAGAAATGATACTATTTTAATAAGCATAATGTATGCTAACAATGAGATAGGAACTATTCAGCCAATAGCCCAAATATCTAGAATTGCAAAAATGTATAATATAATATTTCATACAGATTGTGTTCAAGCATGTGGAAATGTTCAAATAGATGTTAAAAAAATGGGAATTGATATGTTATCTATGTCAGGTCATAAATTATATGCACCTAAAGGAATTGGAGCCTTATATGTAAGAAATGGTATTGAGTTTGAGAAATTTATGGATGGAGGACATCAAGAAAAAAATAAAAGAGGAGGAACAGAAAATGTTCCTGGAATAATAGGTTTAGGTAAGGCATGTGAACTAGCAAATATAAATTTAGCAAATCATATGAAACATTTACAAGAATTAAGAGATTATTATATTCAACAGGTAGAAGAAAAAATACCCTATGTATATTTAAATGGTTCAAGAGAAAAAAGGTTACCAGGCAATGCAAATTTTTCTTTCCAATTTATAGAAGGAGAATCCTTACTCTTAAACTTAGATGCAAAGGGAATATGTGCATCTAGTGGATCAGCATGTACTTCAGGTTCAACAGAGCCATCACATGTATTAACAGCAATTGGACTTGATAGAGATATAGCACAAGCATCATTAAGAGTGACTTTTGGAGAGGATAATACAAAAGAAGATGTTGATTACTTAGTTGAAAATTTGATTGAAGTTGTTAATAAATTAAGAAGCATGTCACCAGAATATAATGAATTTGTAAGAAATAAATAATCTGCAAAATAAAAGCAAAAGTAGATTTTAAAAACTATTTTTATACAAGGAATTATACAAAAAATAATATAAAAAATTAATAATAAACTAATATTTTGAATTAAAAGCTTGAGCGGCGCTAGCTCACGGATAACCCGTGAAACCTCGAAAGTT
>USQA01000123.1 GCA_900556695.1 uncultured Clostridium sp. | reverse complement strand
ATAGTAGCAATAATAGGAAAACCAAATGTAGGAAAATCAACATTTTTTAATTATTTGGTAGGAAGTAGAATATCAATTGTTCAAGATACACCAGGTGTAACAAGAGATAGAATATATGCAGAAACAAACTGGAGAGGAAGAAATTTCACATTAGTAGACACAGGAGGAATTGAACCAGAATCAGAAGATATAATACTTTCTCAAATGAGAGAACAAGCTAATTTAGCTATTTCAATGGCAAATGTCATAATATTTTTAACAGATATTAGACAAGGAGTTACAGCAGCAGACAGAGAAATTGCATTAATGTTAAAAAAATCTAAAAAGCCAATTGTTTTAGTTTGTAACAAAGCAGATAATTTCGATAAAGATAGACAAGAAGCATATGAATTTTATAATTTAGGATTAGGAGATCCATATCCAATTTCTGCAACAAATGCAATAGGAATAGGAGATGTATTAGATAAAATATACGATAGTTTTCCTCCTAAAGTTGAAGGAGAAGATGATGACGACACAATAAAAGTTGCAGTAATAGGTAAACCAAATGTAGGAAAATCATCATTAATTAATAATATATTAGGAGAAAATAGAGCAATTGTAAGCAATATAGCTGGAACAACTAGAGATGCAATAGATACTGAATTTGAAAACGAAAAAGGAAAATATGTATTAATAGATACTGCGGGAGTAAGAAAGAAAAGCAAGGTAAAAGAATCTATAGAAAAATTCAGCATTATGAGAACTTTATTAGCAATAGAAAGAGCAGATGTATGCTTAATGATGATAGATGCAACAGAAGGTGTAACAGATCAAGATGCAAAAATTGCAGGAGAAGCTCATGAAGCAGGAAAAGGCGTTATAATAGTTGTAAATAAATGGGATGCAATGGAAAAAGAAACAGGAACATTGGAAAAATACAAAAAAGAAGTATATGAAAGATTAAAATATTTATCATATGCACCAATTGTATTTATATCAGCAAAAACAGGACAAAGAGTTCATAAACTATTTGATTTAATTAACCATGTTGCAGAACAAAATAGTATGAGAATATCAACATCAATGTTAAATCAAGTAATAAACGAAGCAATTGCCATTGTTCAACCACCTACAGATAAAGGAAAAAGATTAAAAATATATTATGGAACACAAGGATCAACTAAACCACCAACATTTGTTATATTTGTAAATAAAAAAGATTTATTCCATTTTTCATATGAAAGATATTTAGTAAATCAAATAAGAAAAGAATTTGGTTTAGAAGGAACACCTGTAAGAATAATTGTAAGAGAAAAAAATGAAAAAGATGTTTAAAATTTTATATTAAATTAAGATAAAAGTTAGGAGAAATTAAAATGATTATTTATATTGTTATGTTATTAATTGCATATGTAATAGGAAGTATAAATTTCTCAGTTATTTTTAGTAAAAAATTTGCTGGGTTTGATGTAAGAGAAAAAGGAAGTGGAAATGCAGGTAGTACAAATATGCTTCGTAGTGTTGGAAAGGGAGCAGCAGCATTAACACTTATTTGTGATATTTTAAAAGGCGTAGTTGCAATATCAATAGCAATTATATTAGGAAACATGTTTAAAGATACAAATAAAGAATTATTAGTTCAAATAGCAGGAATTGCAGTAGTAATAGGCCACACTTTTCCAATATTTTTTGGATTTAAAGGAGGTAAAGGTGTAGCAACATCTTTAGGAATATTATTAATGAGTAATTGGCAAATAGGATTAATTTGTCTAGTTTTTGCTTTAATATTAATGATTTTAACAAGAATGGTTTCTTTAGGATCTTGTGCAGCAGCTGTATTATTTCCTGTTTTAACATTATTTATAAATGATAATTACACAGTTTTAACAGAAGGTAAAAATGGAACTACATATTTTATTTACAGCTTAATATTAGCTATAATAGTATTATTTAATCATAGAAGCAATATAAAAAGAATTTTAAATGGAACAGAAAGTAGATTAGGAAAAAGTAAAGAAAAATAGAAAACAATATGAAAAAACTAAAAAACTAAGGAGGAAAAAATGAATGTAGCAATAATAGGAAGTGGAAGTTGGGGAGTAGCTCTAGCTATACACTTAGCTAAATTAGGTCATAATATAAAAATATGGTCTTTTGATGAAGAAGAAAAAAGAATAATAAATGAGGAAAGAAAATGCAAATTTTTAAAAAATGCTGTAATAACTGATAATATAAAGTGTTATACTAATTTTGAAGATGTAGTAATAGATAGTGATTTTATTTTACATGTTACACCTTCAAAATTCACAAGAAATATTTTTAAACAATATAAAAAATATGTAGAAGATAAACCAGTAATAATTTGTTCAAAGGGATTTGAAAAAGAAAGTTTGAAAACATTAGATGAAGTAATATTAGATGAACTTCCAAACGCTAAAGTTGGAGTATTATCAGGACCAAGCCATGCAGAAGAAGTAACAATAGGAATACCAACTGTTTTAGTTGTTGCTTCTAAACATCAAGAAGTCTTAAATTTAATTCAAAATACATTTATGTCTGAAAATATGAGAATATACATATCAGATGATGTTAAAGGAGTTGAATTAGGTGGAGCATTAAAAAATATTATTGCATTTTGTAGTGGAGTTGCAACAGGAATAGGATTAGGAGATAATACATTTGCTGCTTTAATCACAAGAGGATTAGGAGAAATTGCAAGACTTGGTATTGATTTAGGAGGCAGAAAAGAAACTTTCTATGGATTAAGCGGATTAGGAGATTTAATAGTAACATGTCTAAGTGAACATAGTAGAAATAGAAAAGCAGGAATATTAATAGGACAAGGAAAAACATTAGAAGAAGCACAACAAGAAGTAGGAATGGTAATTGAAAGTATAGACAATATAGAAGTTGCATATGAATTATGCAAGATACATAATGTATATATGCCAATTGTAGAAACAGTATATAAAGTTATTTATGAAAATTTAAAACCGGAAGATGCCGTTAAAGATTTAATGACAAGAGACAAAAAAAGTGAATAATAAAATAAAAATTTCAAATAATAAAAATGTAACAATAAAAAAAGGAGAGAATGTTAAATGGAATTTTTTGATAAAATTGGAAAAAAAGCATCTGAAGCATATAAAGTTACAGCAGATAAAACTGGAAAAATTGCTAAAGAAACAAAAATGAAATTAAAAATAAATGAATTGAAATCTGAAATAAATGATATGTATAAAGAAATAGGAAGAAAAGTATATGAAAAACATGTAATAGAAGATGAGATTTCAATAAAAAAAGATTTAGAAACAGAATGTACAAAAATAGATGTACTAAGTGATGAAATAGAAGAATTGCTAGAACAATGTTTAAGTCTAAAAGACAAAAAACAATGTCAAAATTGTTATAAAGAAATAGATATAGAAAGTAATTATTGCCCTAATTGTGGAGAAAAACAAAAAACACAAGAAGCAGAAAAAGAAACAGAAAATAAAGAAAAAACTAATGATGTAAATAATGATGCAAATGAAAAAGAAAATAACGAAAACATTGATAATGACAATAATGAAAATGATGATAGTGACAGAAATACTGAAGTTCAAGAATCTGAACAAGAAAATATAGAAAATTCAGAAACTACAAATTTAGAAAAAACAGTTTCTGTAGAATCAGATATTGATATAGAAGAAAACTTAGAAGATGAAGAATAATTATATATAATACGAAAATAAATAGTATATTAATATTTTTCATTAAAACT
>USQA01000122.1 GCA_900556695.1 uncultured Clostridium sp. | reverse complement strand
TTTAATTATTTTATAAAAAAGCGTGCATTTAATATTGCAATGTCCAAAGCATATATTTTAATAAAAAACATTTGACAAAAACATGTATTTAATAGATAATATATATATCGAATTACAAAAGTGAAACTTAGGAAAGTTACAAAGGAGGAATATGTAGAATGTACGTATTTAATAGGATTACGGTTAATCCACAATTACCAAAAAGAATAGAAAAATTATCAGAAATATCAAATAATTTATGGTGGTCTTGGAATACAGAATTTTTAAGATTATTTCAAAAAATAGATATAGATTTATGGGAACAATCAAACAAAAACCCAGTCAAATTTTTAAAACATGTATCACAAGAAAGAATAGAAAAAGTATCAAAAGATACAACTTTTCTAAAAGAATATGACAAAATTGTAGAAAATTTTGAAAATTATATGAAAAGCAAAAACACATGGTTTTCTAACAAATATCCAGAAAATAAAAATGATTTAATAGCATATTTTTCAGCAGAATATGGATTGGATGAAACAATTCCAATTTATTCTGGTGGACTTGGAATTTTATCAGGAGATCACTTAAAATCAGCAAGTGATTTAGGAATTCCATTAGTTGCTGTAGGTTTGTTATATAAAAATGGATATTTCCATCAAAAAATCAATGGTTATGGTGGACAAGAAACAGAATATCATAATATAGATTTAAATGAAATGCCAATAAATCCAGTAAAAGATGATAAAGGAAATGATTTAATAATATATGTAAAATTCCCTAAGAGAAGATTATATTTAAAAGTATGGCAAATAAATGTTGGAAGAATAAAATTATATTTATTAGATTCTGACATAGATAAAAATAATGAAGAAGATAGAGATGTTACTCTAAGATTATATGGTGGAGACCAAGAAATGAGAATCCGCCAAGAAATAGTATTAGGAATGGCAGGAACACATTTATTAACAAAATATCTTAATTTAAATCCTACAATTTATCATATGAACGAAGGACACTCAGCATTTTTAACATTAGAAATTATTAAAGACATAATAAAAGAAAAAGAAGTATCATTTGAAGTTGCAAAAGATATTGCAAGTTCTAAAACTGTGTTTACAACACATACACCAGTACCAGCAGGAAATGATATATTCCCACTAGATTTAGTAGAAAAATATTTTAAAGACTTTTGGCCAGAACTAAATCTATCTAGAGAAGAATTTTTAAAACTAGGAATGAAACCATGTAAAGATTTAGATCCAGGATTTAATATGGGAATTTTAGCATTAAAAATAGCAGGAAAGAAAAATGGAGTTAGTAAATTACATGGAGCAGTTTCTAGAGAATTATTCGGAGAAATATGGCCTAATATAGCTGCAAACGAATCACCAATTGAATATGTAACAAATGGAATTCATACATGTTCATGGCTTGCTCCAAAAATGAAAGAATTATACAACAAATATTTAATTCCATACTGGCAAGATAATATACATCAAAACAATGTATGGGAAAAGATAAAAAATATCCCAGATGATAAATTATGGGAAGTACACAATGAAAGAAAACAAAAATTATTAAAATTAGTAAAGAATAGTACAAAAGAAAGACTAAAACGTTCTGGATATAGTTATGAAGAAATAAATGAAATTGTATCAAAATTAAATCCAAATGCTTTAACAATAGGTTTTGCAAGAAGGTTTGCAACATATAAAAGAGCAACATTAATATTTAAAGATTTAGAAAGAATAACTCAAATTTTAAATAATGAAGAAAGACCAGTACAATTAATATTTGCAGGAAAAGCACATCCAGCAGATAAAGAAGGTCAAGACTTAATAAAATATATCCATGAAGTATCAATGATGCCACAATTTAAAGGAAAAATATTCTTACTTGAAAACTATAATATTGCAATGTCAAGATATTTAGTAAGTGGTGTAGATGTATGGCTTAACAATCCAAGAAGACCAATGGAAGCATCAGGAACTAGTGGACAAAAAGCTTCTGTAAATGGAGTAATTAATTTTAGTGTTTTAGATGGTTGGTGGGCAGAAGGCTACACTCAAAACAATGGATGGACTATTGGTACAAATGCTGAATATGATTCATATGAAGCACAAGATATAGCAGATAGTCAAAGTATGTATCATACATTAGAAGAAAAAATAATTCCAACATACTATGAAAAAGATAAAAATGGAATATCTACAAAATGGGTAGGAATTATGAAAAATTCTATTATAACAACAGGTGGAAATTATAGTACTGCAAGAATGTTAGTAGATTATACAAATAACTTATATATTCCATTATGCAATTTAACAAAAAAATATTATTCAGATGTAGATAATGTTGCTGCATACAACAGCTGGAAAAAAGACCTATTTATGAATTGGAAAGACATAAAAATAACACAAGTTGATAATGCAGATAATATTACTATAGATGCAGGAAACAATATTGATGTATCATGCGAAGTAGAATTACCTAATATAGATGTAGAAAACATAACTGTTGAAGCATATTATGGAAAAATATTAGATAATGGAGTAGTAGAAGATGTTACAATAATACCAATGAAGTTAGTAGATCAAGATGATGAAAATAAAAAATATTATTATACTGCAAAAATCCAATTAACAAGTGGAGGAAACTACGGATATACATTTAGAGTTATGCCAAAACACGAAATGTTATTAGAAGCGGCAAACTTGGATTTAATAAAATGGATTACTAAATAAGAGGTAAAAATGAATACAAAACAAAAAAGAAAAGTAAAAGTTAAAACCAAAAAATTAATTAATAGTTTTAAATATGCTAGTGAAGGATTTTTAATATCTTTTAAAAGAGAAAGAAATATGAAAATCCACATATTTATAATGATACTAGTAATTATATTAGGAAACTTTTTAAAAATTAATAAAAATGAGTGGATAATTTGTATTATATTATTTGCAATAGTTATAGCAGGTGAATTGTTTAATACTGCAATTGAAGCAACTGTAGATATTGCAATGCCATATAAAGATAAGAGAGCAAAGCTTGCAAAAGATGTATCAGCAAGTGCGGTTTTGGTTTTAGCAATAGCATCTGCAATAATAGGTGGAATTATATTTATACCTAAGATTTTGAGTTGTTAAAAAAGAACTAATATTTCTAACAATAAAAAAGAACTAAAAATAAATTTATTGTAAAATATTTTTAGTTCTTTTTTGTTTTATAAAATCAATTATTTTAGTATATTTATAGCTATATTAATAACTTCTTTTTTCATAATATCATAATTTATATTTTTATGTTTGTGATAAACAATTTCATGGCATAAATTATCTATTATTCCCATTATAATATGAACCTTTTCTCTTGAATTATCAATTTTTATATTATTATTTTCTAATAAAGAAACTATTTTTTCAGTCATTTCAATTTCAGAGTTTTTAAAAATTGTAGAGATTTCATCATCTAAGTGAGACATAGCAATTAATTCTTCATGTGCCTTTTTTGATATTGTATGTGTTTCAACAAATTTGTCTATCATGTTTTCCAAAATAGAGTCTAAATTAGTAATATCAATATTTTGAGTTTCAAGAATATTAATCATTGGATACATTATGTTGTTAGAATAATTTTTTACACCTTCAATAAAAATTTCTTTTTTATCATTAAAGTATTGATAAATAATTCCTGTAGATACACCTGCATATTTAGCAATATCAGCAGTAGAAATATTATAATAGCCTTTTTCGCACATTAATTCAAAACCTTTTTCAATAATTTATTTTTTTTTTCCTTTGAACTTTTCTTAA
>USQA01000121.1 GCA_900556695.1 uncultured Clostridium sp. | reverse complement strand
AGATATTCCTCAATGAAGCATTTAGCCAGTACCGGCCAGTTTTCATTCGGAAATGCAACAGAAATTGCTGCATAATTGCCAGTCGCACCGTTGAATTTTGCACAAGCCTTAATGGATTTGATATTTTCCAGAGACTTTTTCAAACGATACGAGTAAACAGTCATTTCCTTACCAATGGTAGTAGGGGTTGCAGGCTGTCCATGCGTATGTGCAAGCATAGCCGTATCAGCATGATCGATTGCAATTTCAGAAATCTTATCAATCAGCTGCTCAGCTGCAGGAATCCATACTTCCTTCAATGCAGTAGAAATCACGTTAGCATAAGAAGGATTAGTAATGTCCTCAGAAGTGCAACCAATATGCACGAAACTGACAAGACTATCCATTCCCATTTCTTTGAGCTTTTCAACTACAAAGAGTTCAACAGATTTCACGTCATGGTTAGTAACCGATTCGATTTTCTTAACTCTTACATAAGAGGCATCAGAAAAATCGGTATAAATCGACATGATTTCAGGAAGTCTGGCAATGTCAAAGGCATTTAAAATTTCTGAGCCATTGACATTTTCTAGCAAGAACTTGAGCCAAAATACCTCCACCTTAACTCTGTTTTTCACCAGAGCATATTCGGAGAAGTATGGAGCTAATTTCTCTCCAATTTGTGAGTACCGTCCATCCAAAGGACCTAACGCAAAGTGCTTTGCAGAAACATTTTCTGCTAAAATTAAGTTGTCTCTTGTCATAAGGTATTTCCCCTTTCTAAATGTTATTTAACTATTGCCTTCCTAGTAGTGTTGCATAAATTTAGAAATTTAATAGTTATGAGACATTAATATCTTACCATATTTTACATAAAAAGTAAACATGTAATATCTGATTTTTGTATTTATTCAATACTATTAAACAAATACAAAGCAATTTTATTTCTATCAGTTTGTTCCATTTCCATCAATTTAGCCATAGTAAAATTTATTCTCTGTCTAAACTTTATTAGATTTAAAAACAAAAAAATAAGAAATATAAAAAACTCTCTATCATCTTTTTTGACTATAGAGAGTTTTGGCGATTCAATTACTTGCCAAAATAAAGTAGCCACTTTAGTTTAGCAATGTCAATTTTTTCTTCTCTTAAGCTTCTAATTTTCGCATTATTCGCAACATAAATTTCTAACTGTTTCTTAACAAGTGTGTCTGATTTGAGTTCAGGGAACAAAGTGACTAATGTAATTGAACTGTCTTCTGTTTTTAGATCTGTGAATGTGTCGTGTTCGTGTTTTAAGTACTCTTCGACAATTCTGTCAATGTCTTGTTCAATTGTTGCATTTTCTTCTTGGTACATTGCAATCTTATCATCTATAATACTTGCAGTTGCGACATTGGATGTTAAACTGCAAATTTCAACAATCATTGCAAAAGCAACAACTCCGAAAACACAAGCCAAAACAAAAAACAATTTGTGAACACTAAATCCCCAACAATCATTCGATGTAGTCTTGATTGAGATAATAATACATGTTACCATAGCTATAACTACTAAACCTAAAATCAAACTAAACATACAAATTCCTCCTTAAAATAATTATTTTACATTTGCAGTCTATATATCAACCTGTAAAACAGGATAAAAAGAATTTAACATAATAATTTTATCACTTTTTTCTTGATTTTGCAAGATTTTCCCATATATTCAAATAAGAAACTTAATTTTATAAATTTACAATCTTATTGGTTTAACAACATTTATATAAATTATTGGTTCAATATTTTGTGCCTTACTAATTCTTTTATATAATTAATTTTACCTTTTTTCATATCTGTTAACATTTATTGAAAAGCAGGGCGATGTGCCATATCCTTTGCTGATATTCCTGCATCTTCATATACTTTAAATATTTGGTATTCTTTAAATTTGCAAAGTTGTAATAGTTTTTCATTATAATTACTCTATGTGGCTCTACATGCGCCAAGTTTTGTATATTCTATAGCTCTTAAACAACCTTCTACTATCATTTGGTGTTCAAATTTTATAGTATTCAAACGGCAAGTCCATTAAATTTTAGAGAGTAAATCTCTATTTATCTTGTTTTTCTTTTTTACGATATTAATCAATCCTTCCTTTTACAATACAAAGGCAACAAAAAAATCAACCTTTACAGTTGATTTCTTGTTTTTCGTCTGGTGCGACGATTTAATCTTTTGGTGCGGATGAAGGGACTCGAACCCCCACGCCGTTGGCACTGGTTCCTAAGAACTGTGTTAGAAATATTAGTTGCTAATATTTGTCGTTTTTTAGCCTTATATAAAGTCTGTGAAATTATTATAGTTCTACGTATTATTAGCATTAACACTTACTCTATTGTGGCTTTTAAGATTTTTTATATTTTTATAAAAAATCTTAAAGTGTTAGAAAATTGTTTAAAAATTGTTAGAAAATATTAAATATGAAAGTATAACATTTGCTTTGCCTATAGCGGATAAAATTTTGAAAAAATATAAAAAAATATATACTTTTATTTCATTTGATGTTATAATAAAACAAATGTTTTGAAAGGTGGTAAAATATGGACAAAAGTAATAAAAATATAGAAAATGCAAAAACAGATACTATTAATCATAAAGATTTATCTTTAAAAAGATTAAACCAAAGTTTTGAAAAACACATAGAACTAAATGAATATAAAAAATGTGATATATTAGCTTATTGGATAAATGATTTTGCTAATTATCATGATGATGAAAAAAATTTTGATTCTACTAAATTAAAAAGATATAAACGTGGAGATATTATAAAAGCTAATCTAGGATTTAATGTAGGTCGGTGAATTAGGAGGATTACACTATTGCATTGTACTTAATAAAGATGATAAACCATCTTTTGGTACATTAAATGTTATTCCTCTCACTTCTATTAAAGAAAATAAAACATATTATGATAATACTATAAATCTTGGAGACGAGATTTATACTATTTTATATAACAAGTTTCAAAAAAAATTTAATGATACTTTTGACAAGTTATCTTCTATCAGTAACAATAAAGTTGAAAATTACGACGATATAAAAGATGAATCAGAACAAATTCCTGCTTTATCTCAGGAACTTGAATTTTTAAAGAAGTTTGAAAATGAAATTAGTAAAATGAAAAAAGGAAGTATTGCATTACTTAATCAAATTACAACTATTAGCAAGCAAAGAATCTATTATCCAAAAACATCTAAAGATTTATTAGCTGGATTACATTTATCTAATTCTAGTTTAGATTTACTAGATAAAAAAATGATGCAACTTTTTACAAAATGAGTATATTTTTATTGACTTTAACCATATTATATAGTATAATCGAATTAAATTAAGCTATGTGATTTTCACATCGGCATTAAGAAGATTAAGAGTAATTCCTAGCGAATTACTCGTTTTTTTATATCTAAAATCAATTATTTGCACCTTTTTGAGGTGTTTTATTTTTTTACGAAAGAAGGGTGAAATTATGCAAGAAAACAATTTAAAAGGTCTATGGATACCTTATGAAATCCTAACAAATGAGCATTTAAGCGACAAAGAAAAATATATCTATTCACTAATCTTATTTTTTAGTAAAAATGATGGCTATTGTACCATCACAAATAAATATATAGCAACTATTGTAAATTTATCTGATACAAGAGTATCAAAATTAATAAGTAGTTTATCTAAAAAGAAATATGTTCAAGTAATAACAAACTTTCAAGATACAACTAGGCAAATCATTAATAGAAAAATAATACCACTTGTCAAATATGACAACCCTACCTATTCAAAATCGGCTAATCATATAGACAAAAACAATAATAATTCTAGTTCAAAAGATACTACTACCCTAGTCGAAAACAACAAGTATATAAATAATAATAAATATAATAACTATAAAAATAGATTT
>USQA01000120.1 GCA_900556695.1 uncultured Clostridium sp. | reverse complement strand
ATTTTTTTCTATTGTATCCCTTGTGTCTAATTTACCAGCCATATATGATTCATATCTTTCATATTCAGATATTACATCTTGTAAATTCTCATCATATTCTGTATCTATTTTTAATGATAATATATTTTGTATATAATCTTCTAGTGTATGGAATATTTTTATATATACCCATTCTTTTGTTGAATCATATACATTAGTATTATCCGCAAGTTTTATTGAATAATTTTTTAAAATAGATTTATATAATGAGTCCATTTTTGATATATAAAATCTATTATATCTTTCTTTTAATTTTTCTTTGTCTCCAATTTTTATTCCTTCATAATCTAATTCTATTAGATATTTTTGTTTTCTGTATTTATATTCTATATATTCATTTTCTTTTAAGCTTGTAACTTCATAATATTTTGATAACGCATTTCTTTCAAAATCTGATGCAGTATTATTTTTTACTTTCTTATATATAGAATCCATCACATATTTATCTAAGGATGCTAAATATGCCTCATAACTGTTGTTATATTTATTTTCTAATTCTTCACTATCATAATTTTCATTATCTACAGCAAATGCTTCAAAAGCTTTTAATAAGTTATTTCTTTTTATTGAAATCAACATTCCGTTAATTCCTATTTTCGTAGGTATTAGTAATCTTGTTAGTGTATTTGTTATTTTATTAAAAAAAGTTTTATCTGCTCCAGTTATTCTAAGGCTTCTTCCATTTTAATCATCCCTTCAAAATACAATTTTTTCATTAGTCCCTATGTTTTCTAGTACTTCATATGTAACATAAATATCAATACCATTTTCAATTTCATAAGTATTAATTACTTTATTTACAATTTTTGTTTTATCTACAATTTCATTGTCTAATTCTTGTTGTAATTGTTCTATCCCTATGTTTTTTGCTTCTTCTACTTCATATGTTTTTTGTATTTCTTCTACTTCTTTATTTGTTGTTTTTATTACAGAAATTGGTAAATAAAAGTCTGAAAATAACTTTATTTTATTTTCCGTTTCTATTGTATCATAAATTTTGAATTTTGAAAGCTTTTTTGAAAAATTTATTTTAAAATTATTTAATTTCAAAGAATATTTATTTTCTAAATTACCTGTCTCCTTTCTTTCCGTAGTATTATAATTGATTCTTTTATTTTTAGTATGCCATATTTTTGCTTCAATTTCTCCCTTAGCATGCACATATCTAATTCCTGTATATTTTCCTTCCATCCATCCGTTAATTAATGTTACTCCATTATTAACTGTATCTCCAACTTTTACATTTGCTGTTCCTGTTTGTGCATTTATTTTTGTTATTACTCCTGCTTTATCTGAAACAATACTACAATATTCATTTTCATCAATTATGTCTGGTTTTTCATCTGCTTTAACAAATTTAACTATAGCGTTTGTTCCTTTTAATTCTATTCCTACCCATGCTACATCTTTTCTTTCTAGTCTTATCTTATTTACTACTTCTTTTGTATTAATTTTTGACTTTAACTCACCTGTTTTTAATCCGGCTTTTTCAATATCTTCCATAATATTATCCAATTTTTGGTTGTTTTCGACTACTATATCCACAT
The DNA here is from genome assembly GCA_900556695.1 of uncultured Clostridium sp. Taxonomy (GTDB): domain Bacteria; phylum Bacillota; class Clostridia; order TANB77; family CAG-508; genus CAG-269. Next base: position 2,354 of record USQA01000120.1, on the reverse strand, counting down.
TCCATACAAAATTTGAGGATAATATAGTAAGAAATATTAATATAAGTAGAAAAATTAAAAAAGTTTTTCTCTTCTTATATTTATGTAATAAAAAAGGAAAACCTTTTCTATTTTCTATTTTTATTTTGCATCTTGTTTTTTTAGCAATTTTACACACTTTTTTAAATTCACTTATTTTGATGTTCAAACTCAATTGTATGTCTTTTTTTCGTTTTAAATTCCATATTAATATTTTTTCATTTTTACATATATTAATAAATCTTTCTATATAATATCCTTCAATTGTTACTCTTAAGTATCCTAATATATAGCTTAATATTATTTTTATCAACATTTTAGACTCCTTTAATCTATTGTTCTTTCAATATCAACACTTTCTATTTTTCCTTTAACTTTAATATCATCATCAGTCATATTTTCTAATAACAAATTGTATCCATTAATATTAATAATTCCTATATGTGTGTTGATTTGCACAAAAAAATCTTCATATTCTAATATTCCTTTAAAATTTTCTATAATTATTTCATCAAATCCTGTTATAATCATTTTAGGAACATTAGAACAGACCTCTTTAGGCAGTTCTAAAATTTTATCAAATTTATTATAATTATTCTTTTTCATAAAAAGATCCCTTCTATAATTTTTTAAACCAGACTATTCAAAATCATCTAAAGATTTAAATTCATATCCCATATTTTTTGCTTCCTTTATTATTGAATCTAAAATATTAGTATTTGTTTTAGAATTTCCGTGTAATAACATTATCTCTCCATTATGCAAATTATCTAATATCTTCTTTTTAGCTTTTTCTTCACCTGGTTGGTTATCTTCATTCCAATCTTCGTAAGCAAATGACCACATAACATTTTTGTAGCCTAGAGAATTTGTTATTTTTAAAGTTCTTTCACTAAACTCTCCTTTAGGAGGTCTAATATATTTCATTTCATATCCAAATTTTTCATATATAACTGTATGTAAATCCATAACTTCTGATTTTACTTTTTCATTTTCTAAATCTGGCATAGATTTATGATTAACTGTATGATTTCCTATAATATTTCCTTCATCTATCATTTGCTTTACTAACTCTGGTTGTGTATTAACATAATGTGCTGTAATAAAAAATGCAGCAGTTACATTATTTTCTTTTAAAGTTGATAAAATTTGGGGAGTATATCCTGCTTCATATCCTTCATCAAATGTCAAATATATATTTTTCTTTTCATTGTTTCCTAAACAAATTCCCTGATTTTCCTCTAGTATTTTCTTATTTAAACTTCCTACATCAGGTTGTTCATGATTATCATTTCTTTTGATTCCCCAACCAATTTTTTTATTGAAATTAGTCTCACTATTAGTTAGAACAGTTTTGTCTGTTTTACCTGATATAACACTTAGTGAAAATATCATTAAAATAAGTACCATTATAATAGTAAATCTTACTTGTTTTCTGGTTTTTATAGAATTCATATTTTTACCTCCATATACTTTGTAGTATTAACAGTTTTATCCTATAGTTAATTTTGCAAATTCCTATTGACAATATGATTTTTTTGGAATATATTGTTATTACTTCTGGAAAATTAAGGTAATTTTGATTTTATTGTCAACCTTATTTTTTATTTTGTCTATTATAATTATATTAAAGGGGAGAAAAATATATGTTAAATTTTGTTATTTGTGATGATAACTTAAATATTTTAGATAGATTAAAAAAAATGTTAGATACAATATTTTGTAAAAACGATTTTGAAGCTCAAGTAGCATTTAGTTCAGACAATACTGAAGAAGTTTTAAACTACATCTCAAGCAATAAAGTAGATGTTGCAATGCTAGATATAAATCTAAAATCAAATAAAACAGGAATTGAACTTGCAAAAGAAATCAGAAAAATTAATAAAAATATATACATTATTTTTACTACTGGTCACCTAGAATATGCCATGATAGCTTATAAAGTAAAAACATTTGATTATATAGCAAAACCAATTAATTATGATAGATTAGAAGAAACTATTATTAGATTATTTGAAGACGTTACCAGTGTGCCTAAAAGGTATTTAAAAATTGATAATAAAAACACTCTTATTGATGAATCTGAAGTTCAATATATTAAAAGAGATGGAATGAAATTAGTATTTCATACTAATTCTCGTGATTATGATACTTATAGTTCTTTTAACAAATTTCAAGATAAACTACCTGAAAATTATATAAGATGTCATAAATCATATATTGCAAATATTAATCAGATAAAGGATGTTGAACCTGTAAGTGGTACTATAACTTTTAAAAATGGAGATACTTGTGATATAGGGCCCAAGTACAAATCTGACTTAATGGAGGTTTTA
>USQA01000119.1 GCA_900556695.1 uncultured Clostridium sp. | reverse complement strand
TTTACTCAATCTACCGTATGTGCTGAAACAGGAGGTGAGGCGGATGGTTCAGGATTTTCACCTACTCCACCTGTGAAAATAATGTAATCAATCCCATTCATAGCAACTGCATATTTAGCAATGTAACTTGCTATAGCATATTTAAAACTGCTCATTGCAATTTGTGCTCTTTCATTTCCTTCGTTTGCTGCTTGTTCAATAATTCTAAAATCTGGTGCTAATCCTGAAATTCCTGATACTCCTGATTTTTTATTTAATATTGATTCCATTTCATCTGCTGTTAAATTGTCTTTTTTCATAATATATGTTAATACTGATGGATCCATATCTCCACTTCTTGTTACCATTGGAATTCCTCCAAGTGGTGATAATCCCATACTTGTATCTATTGATTTTCCGTTCTTTACAGCACATATACTAGATCCTTGACCTAAATGGCATGTTACTATTTTTAAATCTTTTATATCTTTATTCTCAATTTCTGCTAATCTTTGTGAAACATACATATGTGATGTTCCATGGAATCCATATTTTCTTACTTTATATTTTTCATAATATTCATATGGAATTGGATAAATGTATTTTTCTTGAGGTATTGTTTGATGGAATGCTGTATCAAATACTCCAACCATTGGTTTTTCTGGCATTACTTTTTTACAAGCTTCTATTCCTAAAATAGATGCTGGATTGTGAAGTGGTGCTAAGTCTGTACATTCTTTTAATACACTAATTACTTCGTCATTAATAACCACTGATTCTGAAATTTTTTCTCCACCATGAACTAATCTATGTCCTATAGCTTCAATTTCATCTAAGCTATCTATAACTTTATATTCTGGATTTACTAATTGCTTTAAAGTAAATTCAATTGCTTCTGTATGATTATATGCTGGATTTTTAATTTCTATTTTTTGTCCATTTACTTTATGTGTTATAAAAGCTTCTTTTTCTCCTATTCTTTCATATTTTCCAGAAGCTAAAACCTCTTCTGTTTCCATATTAATTAATTGATATTTTAATGATGAACTTCCACAGTTTACTACTAATATTTTCATTTTTTTGTTTCCTTCCTTTTTATTTTATTTCTTATACAATATACTATAAATTTATATTTTTAGTCAAATTTTTTCAATTATATCTCTTGTTTCTTTTGCAATCATCAATTCTTCATTTGTTGGCACTACATAAACTTGTATTTTAGATTCATTACTAGATATTTTTGCTTCTACGTTTCTAATTTCTTGGTTTTTTTCTTTATCTAATTTAACTCCTAAAAATTCTAATTTTTCGCAAATTGCTTGTCTTGAATCTTGCCCTTTTTCTCCAACTCCAGCCGCAAATGTAATAACATCAATGCCATTCATTGCAACTGCACATTTTGCTATATAAGAAGCTACTAATTCATGAAATACATCTAAAGATAATTTAGCACGTTCATCTCCTGAGTTTGCTTCTGATTCTATGTCTCTAAAATCAACGGATACTCCTGATATTCCATAAGCTCCTGATCTTTTATTTAGAATATCTTCCATTTCTTGTGAAGATAAATCTTCTTTTTTCATAATATATGAAACTATTGATGGGTCTAAATCTCCACTTCTTGTTCCCATGCAAATCCCACCAAGTGGTGTTAATCCCATACTTGTTTCTATAGATTCTCCATTTTGTATAGCACAAACACTTGCTCCTTGACCTAAATGGCAACTTACAATTTTTAATTTTTTTATATCTTCTCCCATTAATTCAGATACTCTATTAGAAACATATTGATGTGATGTTCCATGGAATCCATATTTTCTTATTCTATATTTTTCATAATACTCATATGGTATTGGGTAAATATATTTATCCTTTTTTATTGTTTGATGGAATGCCGTATCAAATACTGCTACCATTTTTATTTTCGGTGCAACCTTTTTACAAGCTTCTATTCCTAATATAGCAGCTGGATTATGTAATGGTGCTAATTCACTACATTCTTTAATTTCTTTAATAACTTCATCTGTAATTAAAACTGGATTTGAAAACTTTTCTCCACCATGAACAACTCTATGTCCAATACCTTCTAACTCACTTAAATCTTGCATAACGCCATATTGTTTATGCATAATTCTACTTAATACAAATTTAATTGCTTGTTCATGATCTTTAGCAAAATGTTCAAATTTATGCTTTTCTCCATTTACTTTATGTGTTAAAAAGGAATTTGATTGACCTATTCTTTCAAAATATCCTTTAGCTAATGTTTCTTCTGTTTTCATATCAATAACTTGATATTTTAAAGAAGAACTACCTGAATTTAAAACTAGAACTTTCAAATTTGACCTCCTTTTAGTCTTTTATTTTATTATAAAATTAAATTAAAATCGAGTATTACAAGGCATTAAAACGCAAAAAATCGAAGGCGTACATAGTGTACGTTGAGCATTTTTTAAGTTTTAATAACGCAGTAAGACGAAGATTTTTATTTGATTTTTTGTGCTTGAACAGCAGTAATAGCAACAACTCCTGCAACATCTTTACTATTGCATCCTCTTGATAAATCATTTACAGGTTTTGCTATTCCTTGGCATAAAGGTCCATATGCTTCGGCTTTTCCTAGTCTTTGTACTAATTTATAACCTATATTTCCACAATCTAAATTTGGAAATACTAATACATTTGCTTGACCTTTTAATGGACTTCCTGGTGCTTTCATTTCTGCAATCTCTGGAATTATAGCAGCATCTAATTGTAGCTCTCCGTCAACTTTTAATTTTTGTTCTTTTTCTTTAACTTTTTGAGTAGCTTCTATTACTTTTTGAGTTAATTCTGATTTTGCACTTCCATATGTTGAATATGATAACATTGCTACTTTAGGTTCTTTTTGTACTAATTGTTTAAAACTTTTGCTTGATGAAATTGCTATTTCAGATAAAGCTTCACTATCCGGATTTTCATTTAAGCCACTGTCTGCAAATACAAATGTACCTTTTTCACCATATTCACAATCTGGAACTACCATTACAAAAAATGCTGATACTAATTTAGTTCCTGGTGCTGTTTTTAATATTTGTAATGCTGGTCTTAATGTATCTGATGTTGAATGCGCTGCTCCTGAAACTAATCCATCTGCATTAGTTTGTTCATCTTTTACCATTAACATTCCATAATATACTGGGTCTTTTACTAATTCTTTTGCTTGTTCAATTGTCATTCCTTTATGTTTTCTTAATTCATACAACAAATTAACATATTCATCATGTTTTTCAGAATTATTTGGATCTACAATTTCTGCTCCTATAATATTTATGTTATTTTCTTTGGCCTTTTTTTCAATTTTTTCTTTATTTCCTACTAAAATTATATTTGCATATTGTTCTTTTAATACTTGTTGAGTTGCTTCTAATATTCTTATATCTTCCGCTTCTGGTAATACTATTGTTTTTATATCCTCTTTTGCTCTTTTCTTTATATTCTCTATAAATGTCATTTTCTTTTCTCCTTACTTACTCTATTTTTTATAATTTTGCAAACTACTTTAATTGTTTTATATCTTCATCTTGTTTTAATTTTTCTGAAATAAAATGATATGCTTGTTTATTTTGTGTAACAGCTATTTGTGCAAGTTCTTTATCATTTTGAAGACGTGAACTTGCATATTTTATAATAATTCCTTTGTTTTCAACAGCTGCTTTTACAACTTCTCTATCATCTCTTAATTCTTCACTTGCATAATACAATGCTTGTCCATAATTTTTACAACTTGTAAAAATCAAATCTCTATCTTTTTTCAATCTTTCTGAGGCATAACAAATTGTCCAAGGAGCACTTTGTATTGCCATCATTATTATTTCTTTATTGTTTTTTAAATTATCACTTACAAATTCTAAAGCTTCTCCATCTTGCTTTAATGCTTCTTTTACTACTTCTTCATCATTTTGTAATTGAGCAGATGCAAATTCTAAAAGCTTTCCGCTTTCT
>USQA01000118.1 GCA_900556695.1 uncultured Clostridium sp. | reverse complement strand
TTGCCAAAGATACGGTATTTTTAAAATATCTCGTTACTTTTGCGCTACAAAAGCTGACGAAGGCTTTTGAAGAATTAAAAAAATAAAAATAAAAAATAACCCTAATAATTATTTTGAAAAAATTATTAGAGTTATTTTTTATTTAATTATTTATTTTTATCTTGTTTTTTACTGTTTTCATCATTTTTATTATTTATAGATTTTGTTTTTATAAATAGATTATAAAGAACTGTTCCTGTTCCATATATTACTGCAACAAATCCAACTAAAGGTCCCAAGAAAGGAATATAACTAATTAATTTTAATACAATACAAGATAATATTAACATACCTAGAATTTGTATAAATTTTGTTAATTTTAATTTATCACATATTATATTATTTAAACTAATTACAAATATTGAAGTGCTAATACTCATTAATATAATTAGTAAACCAACTAAATAGAAACCAATTGGAGTAGTGAATTTTGCTATAATCAATATTGCAGATAATACAATTAATGCAATAGGAGCTAATATTCCTAGTAAAATAGTTGTTGCAACTTTTTTCTTAGATAAAGTTTTTGTTGATTCTACAAATTTAGGTGCTAACCATAAACATATTAACCATATTATTATTACTGTTACAATGAATGTTATTAAAGAAAAGATATTATCTTTTATATCAAAGGAAGAATTAGAGTCTTTAGAAAATTTTGAATAATTCACATTTCCTTTTACAACATTTTCAGGAACAGAAATTTCATTTGGAGAACTATAATTTAAATCTCCTACTATTGAACTGTTTGCTGTAATAGTGTTAGTTGTTTCTTGTGACTCAGTATCATTTGCAGTTTGAAAAGACATATTATTACAATTAATAAAAGCATTTCTTCCAATTGTACCAAGTATATTAAGATTTTTACAAGATAATCTTACATCTCTGTAAACATATCCTGATATTGTTAAATTGTTAGATAATGCATATACATCATATACAACACCTTTAATATTTACTTCATTAGAAGTAGTAAATAGATTACTAAAGATATAACCATCTTCTTCAATATTTAATGAATTTGCTAAAATAAAAGCATCTCCACCTATTTGTGATTTTATAGTAACAGAATTTGCGCATATAAATAAGTTACCGTCTACAATATAATCTACTGTAATATTATCTCCTACTAAATATACATCACTTTTTTTGAAATTATTTTCTGAATTTTGGATATTTTGACTTTCTGAACTTTGTTCAGTAGTAATATCTGTTTGTTGATTATCATTTGCTTGAGGATCTTCATTAATAATATTATTATCATTGTTTACTTCATTTTCAGCTTTAACAACAGGAACTATAATTAATGAAAGAATAATAAAAAGCAAACCAATAATCTTGAATTTGTTTTTTAACATTTTTTTAGTACCTCCTAATATATTTTTATATGATAAAATATATATCTTAAAGAGTATTTTGTCAATTGAAATATTTCAAAAAAATAGTGTGCAAATAATTACACACTATAAAATTATTTATTATTTAAATAGTTATTACAAAGATTTTTTATTGGACAAGTCTCGCATTTGGGTTTTCTTGCAATACAAGTATTTCTTCCATGCCATACAAGAAGATGATTAATATCTTTTAAATATTCTTTTGGAAATATTTTTAATAAATCTTGTTCTATTTTTTCAGGCTCTTTTTGACTAGACAAACCAATTAAATTAGAAATTCTTTTAGCATGTGTATCAACAGCAATACCTTGAGGATTTTTAAAGACTTCTAACATAATAACATTAGCACTTTTTCTACCAATTCCTGCTAAACTCATTAATTCACCCATAGTTTGAGGAACTTCTCCATTAAAATTTTCTAAAACTTGTTTTGCACATAATTTGATATTTTTTGCTTTATTTTTATAAAAACCACAAGGGTGAATAATTTTTTCTAATTCGTTAATATCTATATTAGCAAAATCCGGAATTGTTTTGCAACGTTCAAAAAGTTTTGGAGTTGTTTTATTAACTCTTTCATCTGTACATTGAGCTGAGAGCATAACAGCAACTACTAATTCAAATGGTGTATTAAAGTCTAAACTACATGTAGCGTCAGGATAATAATCTTTTAATATTTTTATTAATTCAATATAATCTTCTTTTTTCATTATTAACACAACCTTAATATTTGCTTTTGTCCTTTTATATTATAATAAAAATATAATTTAGTCAAATAAGGCAAAATATTAGTAGAATTAAAAATGTTTTACATAAAAAGGAACAAATAAAGAAAACAAATAATATAATATACAAAAACAAAGAATAGGGAGGTATAAAAAATGTTATGCGCTTTTAAAAAGACACTTGCAGTATGCTTAATTGGTTTAGGATTAGGAATATTATTAGTTTTATTACTTCCCATAACAGGTTGGTTATTTATTATTGGAGTAACAATAGTTTGTGTTGGTTTTATGTGGCTAGCATGTTAACAAAAAAGGAGGGATACATATGACAGTCGTAGTAAAAAAAGTTCCTAGATTCTTAAGAGGATTTGTTAAATTAATATTTGGAATTAAAGAATAAAAACAAAAAAAGAGCTTATGCTCTTTTTACTTTTCCATTTTTTAAACATTTTGCACATACATGGATTTTTTTAACTTCACCATTTATATCAGCTTTTACAGTTCTTAAGTTTGGTTTCCAAGTACGTGGTGATCTCTTACTTATATGAGAACGAGTTATGCTAAGTTTATTTCCATGACTAGCTGTTTTTTCACAAATTTCACATTTTGCCATATCTAGATTGCACCTCCTAAATAATCTAAAATAAATTGACTGTTTATAAGTTTATCATAAAATTAATAAAAAAACAAGTATTTTTTTAAAAATATAAAAAATTCCTTGCAAAATAGGAAAAATGTGGTATAATAAATAGGCTATGCAATAAAAAGAAAGGATGAATAAAATGAGTTGTAAAGTAGAAAAAACAAAAAATGCAAACGAAGTTAAATTAGAAATAACAGTAAAAGCTGAAAAATTTGATGAAGCAATAAAAAAAGTATATTTCAAAAGTGCAAAATATTTTAATATACCTGGATTTAGAAAAGGTAAAGCACCTATGAATATTGTAGAAAAATATTATGGAAAAGAAATCTTCTATGAAGATGCTTTTAATGAAGTTGCAGGAGAAGCATTAGATGAAGCAGTAAAAGAAAACAAATTAGAAGTAGTTAGCAGACCAGATATAGAAGTTACTCAAATCGAAAAAGGAAAAGACTTAATATTTACTGCAATTATGCAAACAAAACCAGAAGCAGAATTAGGAAAATATAAAGGTATAGAAATTAAAAAAATTGAGTATAATGTATCAGATGAAGATATAGAACATGAATTAGGACATATGCAAGAACATAACTCAAGATTAATTACTATAGAAGATAGACCAGTTGAAAAAGGAGATATAGCAACAATAGACTTTGAAGGATTTGTAGATGGAAAAGCCTTTGAAGGAGGAAAAGCAGAAGGACATGATTTAGAAATAGGAAGTAATACATTTATCCCTGGATTTGAAGATCAAGTTATAGGAATGAAAATTGATGAAGAAAAAGATATAAATGTAAAATTCCCAGATGAGTACTTCTCAAAAGATTTAGCTGGAAAAGATGCTACATTTAAAGTAAAAGTTCACGAAATAAAGAAAAAAGAATTACCAAAATTAGACGATGAATTCGCAAAAGATGTTAGTGAATTTGATACTTTAAAAGAATTAAAAGAAGACATAAAAAATAAACAACAAAAACAAAATGAAGAAAAAGCAAAATATGAAACACAAGATGCTGTAATCAAAGCATTATGTGAAAATGTTAAAGTAGATATTCCATCAGGAATGGTTGAAATGGAAATAGACAATATGATAAAAGATATTGAACAAAGATTATCATATCAAGGATTAAAATTAGAACAATATCTTCAAATGATGGGAAAAACAAATGAAGATATGAGAAAAGAATACGAACCTCAAGCTATTGAAGGAATAAAATCAAGATTAGCTTTAGAAGCAGTTATTAAAGCAGAAAAAATTGAAGCAACAGACA
>USQA01000117.1 GCA_900556695.1 uncultured Clostridium sp. | reverse complement strand
AATAACTATAGCTATAAAATTCCATAAATAGTTTGTTATCAGATACGCATCCGAATAGCTCATTGCTTCAAATACCGATTGTATAACAGGCAATATGATATATTTTTTTCCTATCAAGTACCAGGCCGGAAAGATTATCCAGCCAATATACCATTTATTGTTTTCTTTTTTCATTATCATTTCTGCTTTCATTGACTTTTATTCTGCAATGTTTCTTTTTTGAAATACAGAAAGAGCTATCAATGAACACGTAAGAATAACTATTGCTGAAGCAACCTCTCTTATATCTTGCACCACAATGACTAACGATAAAATTTCCAAAGTAATGCTGATGCAGCATGCAGTTCTAATGATTTTTGCGTTTTCATTTTTTATTTTATCATATGATAATTTCCCAACCAATACAAATAGGACACAGAACAGAACAACATCTAAATAATGTCCATTTTTCACAATATTAAAGAAATGTAATATTCCCATCAAAAATGCAAAAAATCCAATAATTTGCATAGATAATGTATATTTTTTATGTTCTTCGAAATAACTATTTTGAAACAATATAGGCACAATAATTATCCATACACCACAAAATAACAATATTCTTTCCATATTTTACCTCGTCTTATTTTATAAAATTATCTTGTTGCTAAATACCCTAAGCCTGCTCCTGTTCCTGCAACTTCACGGATTTTACTTATCCCTATTTTATATCCGTTCTGTCTGCAGATTGTTGCAAGACATGCCGCTCCACAGTCGGTTATATCGTGTTGTTTTATACAATAGTATTTCATCATTTATTGTTCCTTTTCGCTATCGCTACTTTCAATATAAATGCCAGAAATATGTTCTGGCATTTATATCAATATCACTTACTTAATCTTTTTTATCAGATTTAGAACCCAATGCTATTCCCAAGGCACAGCCAAATGAAGTTCCAATTGGCAACATCACTATATTGTTTGTTACAACACTAATTGCTACACCAATTGCCGTTCCTACTGCAACACCCATTGGAAGCCCAACTTTTTTATTCATAGCATTGTTCCTTTCTATTTTTTCGACTAACTCCAGTGGCTATGCCGCCTGCAAAGCCAGCCGCAACAAACGTCCAAAATATAGCATCATCTACACCAAATATTCCACCTTCTACATCATATAATTCTTGCATACTTAATCTTTTAAAGTTGTCCATTTTGTTTCCTTTCTTTAACCAGCAAAATATCCTACAATATGTCCTAATGCCCATCCTACTAATAGAGCTCCTGTATAAATGAGTACCGGTGCTATTCCCTTATTTATCTTTGCATATTCACTATACTCTTTTATACACAAAAAAAGCAATCACTATGGCATGAACGACACTTTTTAGGTATGAACGACATATTGATTACTTTTTTATATAACTTTTTTCCTATTATTATATATTTATTGTTACAATAAATCTTTCATTTTCCTAAGATATTCTCATATCTCCATCATATTTTTTTACAGTTCTCCTTACATTTTCTAACCCTATACCATGATTCAGCTTATCCTCTTTTGTAGTAATAAACTTTTGTTTTTGATTTATAATACTCTCCATATCATAACTATTACGAACCGAGATAAATATTTGTGAATTATAACCGGCTATCTCAAACTCAATTATTCTTTTGTCCTCTTGTATTTTTCACATGCCTCTATGGCATTATTTAAGAGATTCGATATTATTGTGCACATATCAAACATATCAATTGCTACATCATCCGATACGCGCCCCTTAAACTGAACCTTTATATTTTTACTTTCCGCTTCCAGGACTTTCGTCTAATTCAACAAACATCCCTTGCCTCCTTTCGAAATTAAACCTATCATCATATATTTACCATTTCAATACTTTAATGCTATTTGGTAAGATTTCGGTGCTATTTATCAATAAATCGTAAAAAATACTTTAATCTTTGATTTATTTTATTTATAATACAAATATAATCTTTATGGAGGCTGCAAGTATGTATTTAATTTACAAACTTTACTTTTCCTTAATTAACAATCTTATAATTGTACTGTTTTTATTTCGCTTCTCAGAAAATAATATGCATACTGTCTTTTCCATAAAAAGAAAAATAATAGTTTTTACACTTGCTTCACTGTACTCTATCGTTCCATTATCAAGATTTGACTTAATTATTTCTAACGTCTTTTTCTTATTGACACTTTATTACCTGTCTGATTTTAACCTTAAACAAAGTATTATAATTCTTATAAAATTTGAGATATTACTCCATATAGCATCTGCTATTATATGCTTTTTACATAGCCTGCTATTTTCTGATGCTCAATTGCTATATGATAATGTGATCTATCAGGATTACAAATCCATTCTTGTGGAAATAATAGCTTACGTTGTTTATTGTCTATATTGCAATCTTTTCAAATCAAATACTATCAAAAACATGTACTTGTTGCTCTTCAATATTACTATTTTAGGCATTTGTTTATTGTTAAGCTACATAACCTTGTACATCTGCTACTCACTTCCAAAATCCTATATGCTTTCAGCTATTTTTGCCATTATTTTCGTACTTATTATCATATGTATTTCACTATATGATAAATTTCTGGCAGTCATTGAAGAAAACACAAATTACCGGTTCAAACTTGAACTTAATAAAATGGAACAGGTATATTCTGCCAAGCTCGACGATAAATTAAAGCAGCTCCATTCTTTAAGACATGATATGAAAAACCATCTGATAGTAATTGATGGTTATGCTTCACAGCACAATGATAAGAAAATTCATGAATATATTCATAATATTTCTGAAGACCTTTCTCTGACAAATGCTGTAGATTCAGGCTCTCATATCGTCTCAGCTCTTATAGCTGAAAAAGAGGACAAGGCAAAGTTACAAAATATCAGATGCGAAATTAATATAAGTACACCCGGTATTAATATTGACGATTTTTCAATTACGACCATAATAGGTAATCTGTTTGATAATGCGATAAAAGCAGCCGCTGAGTGTGAACATGGCTGGATCAGATTCTCCATCACCCAGACCGGCTCATATATGAATATAGTTATTGAAAATTCCTACTCCGGAAATATTATAGAAAACAATGGTGAATTTACATCTACCAAAAATGACAAGGTCTTACCTCATGGAATAGGCATAAAAAATGTCCGTAAAGTCGTTTCCAACCTTAACGGACACATTGATTTTTCTTATGCCAGCGGATATTTTAGCGTAAAGGCAGAGCTCCCTAATTATAGTTAAGTTCCTGCTCCTTATATGCTCTCCTTATCTTGTTCATATGAAGCTCATTTATCTGATCATGATATTTCCTGCTCAAAGGAACCTCCATGCCTCGTCCAAAGCATACCACATCTTTTTTTACTTCTTTAATGTAATTAAAATTGGCTATATACCCCTGATGTGTATACATAAATACATCATTATCCAATCTTTCATATACATTTTTTAAAGGCTCATAACAGCTTATTTCCTCATCAATTTTATGGAATACACACTGATTTCTGCGTTTTTCTATATATATTACATTTTGAAGGTCTATGAGAACATCTTCATATCCGGATTTAATTTTTAGATATCTTTTTTCCGCTTTTTGTGCATTTTTACGATAATCAATCTGAATTCTTGCTTTTTCGATAATGTGCTTTACCTGTGTATATTTTATCGGTTTCATAACATAATCAAGTGCATCAAGTCTGAATGCCTGTATCGCAAATGCATCATAACTCGTCACAAATGAGATACATACCCATGGGTCGATTTTTCTTAATGCATCAGCCATCTCAATACCTGTCATACCAGGCATTTCCACATCAAGAAACAATAAATCATATTCCTTACTCTTAGAAAATAAATTATTCATGAGTTCTTTTGCATTATCATAGAGATCTATGCTCATATTAACATCCATTTCATTTCCGTATTCACTCACAAATTTTTTAAGTTCATTCCGAAAAAATTCTTCATCATCGCATATTGCTGCTCTTATAGTTTCGTATTGCATACAAGCCTCCCAAAAATATAATCCGCTGTACTATAAGCATAGTATAGCGGATTCAACGCTCAATTACAATTTATTATCCGGGTATTGATCATAAAACATACTGTATTGATTG
>USQA01000116.1 GCA_900556695.1 uncultured Clostridium sp. | reverse complement strand
TTTACTTCGAGATATGTTATTTGTCAATAGAAATTATCAAAAAAATTAGAAATAAATATAATTGTAAAAAGCACAATTAAGTGATAAAATACTTAAAATAAAATATAATATAAAAAGTGAAATTTGTATAAAAATAATTTAATTTAAATGAAAGGTAGTTGATATATATATGAAGGTTATATTAGTAAACGGAAGTCCAAAACAAAATGGGTGTACATACACTGCATTAAGAGAAGTAGAAAAAAGTTTAAATAAAAATGGAATAGATACAGAAATTTTTTGGTTAGGAGCCAAACCAATGGCTGGATGTATAGGGTGTGGAACTTGTTTAGAAAAAGGAAAATGTTTTGTTGATGATAAAGTTAATGAATTTTTAGAAAAAGTTCCTAATACAGATGGCTTTGTATTTGGTACGCCAGTCCACTTTGCTGCAAGTTCAGGTATGTTATCTTCTTTTATGGATAGAGTTTTTTATGGTAGAAGAAAATTATTTTCAAATAAAGTAGCTACGGCAGTTGTAAGTTGTAGAAGAGGTGGGGCAACAGCAGCAATTGATGAAATTAATAAATATTTTGGTATGAATAATATGCCAATAGTATCTTCACAGTATTGGAATATGGTTCATGGAAGTAAGCCAGAAGATGTATTAAAAGATGAAGAAGGAATGCAAACCATGAGAACTTTAGGAAATAATATGGCATGGTTATTAAAATGTATAGAAGCAGGAAAAAATGAAGGTGTTAATCTCCCTAAAAATGAAGATGTCATATCAACAAATTTTATTAGATAAAAATAAAGAAATATAAAAGAACCTGAAACACATTTGTGTATCAGGTTCTTTGGTTATTCTTTCAGTGCGAAATAGCACAGTGGAAAGTAACGAAAAATTTCTTTTGTACTTTCCTCTGTAAAAATCAACTCATCAGGATCAAAGTTTTCTTTATCGTCAATTCCTTCTAAACAGCAAACTTGATTTGCACCAGGTTTGTGATACCAAATCCCAGTTTCCTTGTTCTGGCGAATGAAATGAAAATCTCCTTTCGGAAAAGTTTTTGATGGAGGATAGTAAAAAAGTTTTATTAAGACTTCATCTTCTTGAAGGTTTTTAGCTTCAAAAATACTTATTCTCCGAAAACTAATATTCAAATTTTTCAAATCTGCTTCAACAGAAGAAATAAGATCTGAACTATTTGTATATAAGTCGCCAGTTGTAAAACCAGGAATGCAATCATAGTAGGAACCTGTTGAATAAAGAATACCTAAAACCCAATAATAGCAATTGATATCTCTTACTAATTCGCGAGGTAATAATACAACATCACCATTTGAAAATAACCGATTCTCGGGTACAATATGTTTTTTAAGTTCTTTTAAATTGACCATAATTATAGTCTCCTTTCATAATGCAAAATGTAAAACTACATATATTAATTATACTATAATTTACATAAAAAATCAATTTGCCTAATTAATTAAGAACTATTGTAAAGAAAATAAAAGAGAGTTATAATATGAAGAAAATATAAAAAAGAATTAGGAGAAAAAAATGTTAAACCAAATAGAAGTATATTTTTTATTATTTATGTCATATGCATTTTTAGGATGGTGCATGGAAGTTACATGTAAGTTATTTCAATACAAAAGATTTATAAATAGAGGATTTTTGATAGGTCCATATTGTCCAATTTATGGGTGGGGAGCACTAGCAATAACAATATTATTAAAAAGATATACATATGATGTAATAGTATTGTTTGTTATGTCTGTAATTATTTGCTCATTTATTGAATATTTTACAAGCTATTTTATGGAAAAAAAATTTCATGCTAGATGGTGGGATTATAGTAGTAAAAAATTTAATATTAATGGACGTATATGTTTAGAAACATTAATACCTTTTGGAATATTAGGTGTAATGATAATGTATGTAACAAATCCATTTTTATTTAAAATATATAATTTAATACCATCAACTTCAATGCATATAATTTGTATTATATTATTTACAATATTTATAATAGATAATATTATTTCTTCTAATGTAGTTTCAAGTATTAATGTAGAAGGAAGTAAATTAATAAAAGATAATACAGAAGAAATAACAGAAAAGGTAAAAAAATTATTAAGAGAAAAATCATGGTTACATAGAAGATTAATAAATGCATATCCTAACTTAAAAGACATAAAAGTAAAAATAAAAAATAAAATAGAGAAAGAAAGGCATAATTAATAATATGACAAGACAAATATCTAAAAATGGAAATATAGGAATTTTTGATTCTGGAATAGGTGGAGTAACTGTATTAAAAGAAATAATAAAATTACTTCCAAATGAAAATTACATATATTATAGTGACTCGGTCAATAATCCATATGGGGATAAATCAGATAAAACAATATTAACTATATGTGATAAAATAGTTAATAAATTATTAGAAAATAATTGCAAAACAATTGTAATAGCATGTAATACTGCAAGTGCAAAAGCAGTTAGTTATTTAAGAGATAAATATAAAGACATACCAATTATAGCAATAGAACCAGCATATAAAATGGTTCATGACTATGCATATGATAAACCTACATTAGTAATGGCTACACAAGGAACCATAAAAAGTGAAAAATTCAATATGTTATATCAAAAATATAATAATCATAAAACTTATTTATATCCATGTATTGGTTTAGCAGATATTATAGAAAGTGGTAATGAAAAAGAATTAGAAAAATATTTAAAAATTAATCTTGGAGTATATGCAGGAAAAGTTGATAATGTGGTATTAGGATGTACACATTATCCGTTAGTAGAAAAACAAATAGAAAATGTATTAGGAAATGTGAAATTTTTTAATGGGGCTCCAAAATTAGCTATACATTTTAAAGATATTTTACAAAAGGGAAATCTTATAAACACAGAAAATAAAGGTGGAAAAATTATGTTTATAGACACAGGAAATAAACCGCAAGAAAAACAAAATAGATTTTATAAATTTCTTGAAAAAAATATAATATGAAAAATACAATAATATTTAATATGTTATTGTATTTTTTTATGGAGAAAAATAAAAAAATTAAAGATGAATAATAAAAAATAATTTAGGGTAAAATCTAATTAAATAAAAAAGAAGGAGTTGTTAAAATGGAAAATATTGAAAAAGATCTAAATGTATTTTTATCAGATTTAAATGTGTTTTATAGAAAATTGCAGAATTATCATTGGAATATAACAGGAGAGCATTTTTTTGTATTACATGCAAAACTTGAAGAATATTACAATGAAATAAATTCACAAATAGATGAGGTGGCTGAACATATGTTAATGCTAGGAAAGCAACCTTTAGGAACAATAAAAGATTATTTAGAAAAAACTACAATAGTAGAAGCACAAAATAATAAAGTAACAGATAAAGAAGTGTTAAATAATATTATAAATGATTATAATACACTTTTACAAAAAGTTACAGATTTAAAAAATTTTGCAGAAGAGCAAAATTTATATTCTACTTCAACATTAATGGATGACTTTATATCAAGTTATACTAAACATGTATGGATGTTAAAGCAAATGTCAGAATAATAAAAGAAAAACTGTAGAAATTTTCTACAGTTTTTTTGGAAAACTATTGAAAAAAATTAAGATATAGTATAATATATATGTAGAAACAAACGGTAAAATTAAACGAAAGAGAAAAATATGAAAGGAAGAAAGAAAAAATGATAATGAAAAAAGCAAATGAGAGAGGTATAACATTAATAGCTTTAGTTATTACAATAATAGTATTAATTATATTAGCATCAGTAAGCATAGCAATGCTAACAGGAGATAATGGAATATTAAAAAAGGCAATTACAGCAAAAGAAAAAACAATAGAAGCAGAAGATGAAGAAAAGATAAATCTTGCGATATTAGCAGCAAGAGACAATAATGGGGATTTTAATAGAGAGTTGTTAAAAGAAGAGTTAGGAAAATATGGATTAACTGGAGAAGATGGTGAAAATGGGACAACAACAGTAACAGCAAATGGAAAAAAATATACAATAGACAGTGAGGGAAGAGTAACATCTGAAGATTTAACGGAAAATGATGATAAAAAAGAAATAAATAATATAACAGCTCAAATGGTAGCAGAAAATCCAGAAAAATATTATGGATTAAAAGTAACAAATTATGAATCAACAAATGGACAAAATGATTGGAAAATATTCTATTCTGATGGAACACATATATTTTTAATAACAGGAGACTATGTAGATTTATCAGTAGCAAATAGATTAAATTCAAATA
>USQA01000115.1 GCA_900556695.1 uncultured Clostridium sp. | reverse complement strand
AAGTTATAAAAATAATTGGAATTGCTTTAATTGCGTTAATTATAATTATTTTGTTGAAACAATATAGACCAGAGTTTGCGGTTTATATCAGTCTTCTTACAGGTGTGTTGATTTTAGTTTTAGTTATGGACCAGTTGGCTGGCATTATTAGTTTATTGCAATCATTAGCTAACAAAACATCTGTTAATATGACTTTTTTGTCGCTATTGATTAAAATAACTGGTATAGCATTTCTTTCTGAATTTGCTGTTAGCATTTGCAAAGATTCTGGAGAGGGTGCAATTGCTAGCAAAATAGAGATAGGTAGTAAAATTGTAATTATTTCTATGTCGATACCAATTATATCAAGTTTACTTGAAATTATTTTAAAGATTTTACCATCATAGAATGATTTTTATAAATACATATGTAAAAGATATAAAAGGAGTACAAATGAAAAAAATATTTATAGTAGTATTAGCATTATTTTTTATTAATTTTCCAATACTCTATTGCGATGCGTCTACAGAAGAGACTATACAAGAGCAACAGTCAGAATTTCAAATTCAAGATTTTATAAAAAATGCCAAACAGTATTCAGGAGAATTCTTTGAAAATATAAACATTGAAGATGTTTTAAATGATGCTATAAAGGGAGAAGTAGATAATTCTACATTTTTAAAAAAGATTTTAAATTTAATAGGAGGAGAAATTACTAGTGGTATAAAAGCAGTTGTTAGCATATTAGCGATTATTCTTATACATACAATTTTAAAATCAATTAGTGAAAGTTTGGAAAATGATAATATTGCAAAATTGGTCTATTATGTTCAGTACATATTAATAATAACTATTATTATGACTAATTTCTCTGAAATTATAAAAATGGTACAAAATACTTGTACTAATTTAATAGCATTTATGAATACATTAGTTCCGCTTCTTATAACATTAATGATGTATACAGGAAGTATTGCAACAAGCAGTGTTGTTGAACCTATAATCTTGTTTATGATTAACTTTATAGGAAATATAATACAAAATATATTAATTCCAGTAGTACTAGTTTTTACAAGTATAGTAGTTATATCGAAAATATCTGATCAAGTACAAATAGACAAGCTATCAAAATTTTTAAACTCAAGTATTGTGTGGTTTCTTGGAATTATATTAACAATATTCGTAGGGGTAGTTTCCTTAGAAGGTACAATGTCTAGCAGTGTGGATCGGAATAACCTCTAAAACCACAAAAGCTATAGTCAGTTCTGCTATACCAGTAGTAGGAAAGATTTTAGGCGATGCGGTAGATACAGTTGTAGGTGGAGGTATAATCTTAAAAAACGCTATTGGATTAGTTGGAGTAATAGTAGTAATAGGCATTTGCATAATTCCTATTATAAAATTATCGATATTAACAATATCGTACAAACTGTTAGCAACGGTATCTCAGCCAATTGCTGATACAAAAATAGTAAGTTTGCTAGATCAAATAGGTGATGTTTTTAAAATATTATTAGCAATATTAAGTTCAATTTCTTTTATGCTAATAATAGGAACAGCACTTGTTTTAAAAATATCTAATAGTGGAATGATGTATAGATAGGGGATATACAAATGATAGAGTTTTTAAGTTCATGGGCAAAAAGCTTAGGAGTTACAATAGTTATAGTATCTATTTTAGAAATGCTATTGCCAAATAATAAAACAAAAAAATACATACGAATGGTGATGGGAGTTTATATTGTATTTAATATAATATCTCCATTTGTTAAAAGTAAGGAAATTTTTAATGTAAATGATATTGATGTAAATGCATATAAAAGCACAGAAACTAGTAGCGAAGTAGATCAAACATCTATGAATGATAGAATTGAAAAATTATATAAACAAGAATTAGAAAAAGATATAAAAAACAAGATAAATGAAAAAGGATATGAAGTAGATAAGTGCGAGGTTAATGTTAAAATAGCAGAAAATGAAGAACAAACACAAATAACAAAAATAAAACTAAGTATAAAGAAAAGTGAAGAAGCAAATACACAAAATCAAAAAGATAAAAGCATTGAAAATAAAGTTGTAACAGAAATACAAAAGATAAATCCAATTAATATTAATTCAAAAAATGAAAATAGCAAAGAAAAAAGTAAATCTAAAAGTACAGTATCTAATTCAGAAATACAAAATATAAAAAAATTCTTAATTGAAGAATATGGGGTGAATGAGAAATGTTTGGAGATAAATTAAAAAAGGTAATTAATTCAAATGATCATGAAAGCAATGGAGGAAACGATAAAAAGAAAATTGAAAATCTAGTGTTTTTTATAGTTATATTAATTATAACAATAGTAATAATTAATATAATATGGAATGGAAACAAGACAACAAATAAACAAGAGGACAACCCATCATCTAAACAATTAGCAACTTCAACAGATGAACAAATAAAACAAGATACAACACAAACTACAAATTTAGAAGAAAAATTAGAAGCTATATTATCAAAAATTCAAGGAGTAGGAAATGTAAAAGTATGTATTAATTACTCGGAATCAAGCGAAGTTGTTGCAATGTACAACGAAACTTCAAAAGTTAGCGACACAGAAGAAAGTGACACTTCTGGAGGAACAAGAAAAATACAAGAAACAGATTCTCAAAAAGATATCATATATAAAGAAGAAAATGGAAAAAAAACACCAATAACACAAAAAGTAGTTCAGCCTAAAATAGAAGGTGCAATTATTACAGCAAAAGGAGCAAATGATATGACAACAAAAACAAATATCATTCAGGCAGTCGAAGCAGCAACAGGCTTAGCAACACACAAAATACAAGTTTTTGAGATGAACTAAAATTGCCATCAGGGACGGACCTTTTTGGCAATAAATTGCCACTGGGGACGGTCCTTTTGATAATAAAATTTATAAGAAGGAGGAAAAATAGAAATGAAATTATTTAAGAAAAACCAAGTAATTATTTATATTATAGCCTTGATGCTAATGACAGCAGGTTATCTAAATTATACTACAAATCAACAAGGAGATTCAGTAGAAACTAGCATGAAAATGGAAGCAGATGACACACGAGTTGCAGATATAGGTGATGCAAAACTAGTCAATAGCAATGATGTTATAACAAATGAAACACAAAATACATTAGAAGAAAATAATAAAAATAGTATAATAGATAACAATACTACAAATACAATAAAAAACGAAATAGCAAATACTAGTAGTAATTCTACAAACACTGAAAATAACACAGTAGAAACAAGTAGTAATAATTCAAATGACTATTTTACTAAATCTAAATTAGAAAGAGATACAATGTATTCACAAATGCTTGAAACATATGAAAAAGTAATTAATAGTTCAAATGCATCAGAAACGCAAAAACAATCAGCAACACAAGAAATAACTAAAATTAATAACATAAAAAACAGTATAATGATTTGTGAAAATCTAATAAAAACAAAAGGTTTTGAAAATAGTGTAGTATTTGTAAATGGAGAAAGTATAAGTGTTATTATAGGTGCATCAGAATTATCAAAAGAACAAGTAGCACAAGTACAAAATATTATTTCTCGAGAAATGAATGCGAAAATAGAAAATATACATATTGCAAACAAATAAATAGGTATAAGAGGTAAATTTAATTTATCTCTTATTTTTTGACATTATTTATGCTTTGAATAAAAAACTGTAATTAAAATGTAATATAAAACGTGTTTACAAAGAAAATATACAATGATAAAATATAAGCTGAAAACCAAATAAAATATAGGAAAGGAGAGTATGGAAATTTAATTATTAATGCCATACAAGATTGTTATGTTAAAAAAAGTAGGAATATTAGCAAATGGTGGAGATGTTTCAGGGTTCAATGCTGTTATTAGAGCGATTGTAAAAACTGCTGAAAACCACAATGTAGAGTGTTACGGAATAATAGATGGATATAATGGATTATTAAAAAAAGACTTTGAAAAATTAACTACAGCGCAACATGGAGAGGCTATAGGAATATTACCTAAAGGAGGTTCTATTATAGGATCATCAACAAATTCAAATTTATTTAATTACAAAATAGTAAATGAAGATGGAAGCATAGAATATAAAGATATGTCAGAACAAGCAATTCAAAATATAAAAGAATTTGGATTTGATTGCATATTTACTTTAGGTGGAGATGGTACGCAAAAATCAGCTAGAGATTTTGCAACAAAAGGAGTTAATATAGTAGGAGTTCCAAAAACAATAGACAATGATGTTGCATGTACAGAAATTACTTTTGGATATAATACAGCAGTTTCAG
>USQA01000114.1 GCA_900556695.1 uncultured Clostridium sp. | reverse complement strand
ATCAAACAAGAAGATGGGATCCTAAAATGGCTGAATATATATTCCAAGCTAGAAACGGAATCCATATAATCGATTTACAAAAAACATCTAAAAAAATCGATGAAGCATATGCGTTCTTAAAAGAACAAGTAGAAGAAGGAAAAACAGTTCTATTCGTAGGAACTAAAAAACAAGCACAAGAATGTGTAAAAGAAGCAGCAGAAAAATCTGGAATGTACTATGTTGACCAAAGATGGTTAGGAGGAATGTTAACAAACTTCGATACAATCAGAACAAGAGTACAAAGATTAAAAGATTTAGAAAAAATGCAAGAAGATGGTACATTTGAAGTACTACCTAAAAAAGAAGTAATATTATTGAAAAAAGAAATGGAAAAACTAGAAAGAAACTTAGGTGGAATTAAAGATATGGAAAAAATTCCAGGAGTTATATTCTTAGTAGATCCTAAAAAAGAACATATAGCTGTATTAGAAGCTAAAAAATTAGGAATACCAGTTATAGGATTAGTAGACACAAACTGCAATCCAGAAGAAGTAGATTATGCTATACCAGGAAATGATGATGCTATAAGAGCTGTTAAATTAATAACAGACGTAATGGCAAATGCAATCATTGAAGGTAAACAAGGTGAAAGCTTCGAAACAGAAGAAGTTGTTGAAGAAGTTTCAGAAGAACCAGCTTCAATGGAAGAAGTAGTAGCAGAAAGCGAAGAAAAATAATTAGAATATTAATATTATATATTTAGCAATAAATTTTATAATTAATTTAAAAGAAAGAGCGAGCTACGCTCGTTCGAAAAAATTCGGACGGGAATAGGCTTGCTTTTTCATTGAAATAAATTCCTAATATAATTAAGAATTTATTATTAAAACAAATATTTTGATAAAAAATTATCAAAAATAAATATAAGGAGGAAATTAAAGAATGGTTACAGCAAGTTTAGTAAAAGAATTAAGAGAAAAAACAGGTGCAGGAATGATGGACTGTAAAAAAGTTTTAACAGAAACTGATGGAGACATGGAAAAAGCAATAGAATTATTAAGAGAAAGAGGTATTGCTAAAGCTGCTAAAAAATCAGGAAGAGTAGCAGCAGAAGGTTTAGTAGAAGCATATGTTTCAGAAGATGGAAAAACAGGAGCAATAGTTGAAGTTAACTCAGAAACAGACTTTGTTGCTAAAAATGAAGAATTTAAAACTTTTGTAATGAATGTTGCAAAACAAATAGTAGAAAAAAATCCAAAAGATGTAGAAGAATTATTAGCACAAGATTCTATAGAAGTACCAGGAAAAACAGTTAACGAAGTATTAGTAGAAAAAATAGCAACAATTGGTGAAAACATGAATGTTAGAAGATTTGTAAGATTTGAATCAGAAGGATTAGTAGAAAAATATATTCATGGTGACGGAAAAATAGCAGTTTTAGTAAATATGTCAAAAGGAACTAAAGAAGTTGCTAAAGATGTATGTATGCAAATTGCAGCAGCAAGACCTGAATTCTTAAACGAAGAATCAGTACCAGCTGAAAGAGTAGAAAAAGAAAAAGAAATATTAAAAGCTCAAACAATGAATGAAGGAAAGCCAGAAGCTATTGCAGAAAAAATAGTTTTAGGAAGAATTGGAAAATTCTATAGTGAAATTTGTTTAGTAGATCAAGCATTTGTAAAAGATCCAAACAAAAAAGTATCACAAATGTTAAAAGAAAATGATAGTGAAGTTATAGAATTTGCTAGATTTGAAAAAGGTGAAGGAATCGAGAAAAAAGAAGAAAACTTTGCTGAAGAAGTAATGAACCAATTAAAATAGTATAGAAAATAAAAGACTTAAACTATTAAATAACTTTAATAGTTTAAGTCTTTTTGCATTATAAAAAATTTAATTTTGATTAATAGTACAATAATTTTAAAATTAAAACTAAGTTATTAATATACTTAAGAAAAATTTAACAATTTAACAAAAAGGGCTATTTTTTTTTATTATGATATGATAGAATACATTTGATTAATAACAAATAAAGGGAGTGGAACAATGTCAGAAGCAAAATATAAAAGAGTGCTTTTAAAGTTAAGCGGAGAAGCTTTAGCAGGAGAACAAAAGACAGGAGTAAATGTAGAAGTAGTAGGAAAAATATGTGATAAAATTAAAGAAGTAGTTGACATGGGAGTAGAAGTAGCCTTAGTTGTAGGTGGAGGTAACTTCTGGAGAGGAAGAAATGGACACCAAATGGAAAGAACAACAGCAGATTATATGGGAATGCTTGCAACAGCAATGAATGCATTAGCAATGCAAGATGCATTAGAAACTAGAGGAATACACTCAAGAGTTCAAACAGCAATAGAAATGAGAGAAATAGCAGAACCATTTATACAAAGAAAAGCAGAAAAACACTTAAAAAGAGGTAGAGTTGTAATATTTGCATGTGGTACAGGACACCCTTATTTTACAACAGATACAGCAGCAGTTCTTAGAGCTACAGAAATTAATGCAGATATTATATTACTTGGAAAAGCAATTGATGCAGTATATTCAGCAGATCCAAAAATTGATCCAAGTGCTAAAAGATATGAAGATATTTCATATTTACAAGTATTACAAGAAGATTTAAAAGTAATGGATTCAACAGCAACTGCAATGTGTAGAGACAACAATATACCATTATTAGTATTTGGAATTGCAGACCCTGAAAATATAGTCAAAGCTGTTAAAGGTGAAAAAATAGGAACAATAGTTAGTTAAACTAATAAAAATTAATAGTTTATATATTTTAGTTTTTATTTTAAAAAATATAAAAATAATTCAAAAATAGATAGGAGAGAAAAATTATGGATTATACAAATATTAAAGAAAAAATGGAAAAAGCAATAAATAGTTATGCAGAAAGATTAGCAGAAGTTAGAGCAGGTCGTGCTAACCCATCAATATTAAACAAAGTAAAAATAGATTATTATGGTACACCAACACCAATTAATCAAGTAGCCGGAGTATCAGTGCCAGAGGCTAGATTAATTGTAATTCAACCATGGGATGCAAGCATTTTAAAAGAAATTGAAAAAGCAATACTTGCAGCAGATATTGGAATTAATCCAAATAATGATGGTAAAGTAATAAGACTAGCATTCCCTGAATTAAATGAAGAGAGAAGAAAAGAAATTGTAAAAGATATAAAGAAAATGGCAGAAGAAGCAAAAGTAGTTGTTAGAAATGCTAGAAGAGATGGAATTGATGAAGCTAAGAAACTACAAAAAGATGGAGAAATCACAGAAGATGAATTAAAACAAGCTGAAAGCGAAATTCAAAAAATTACAGACAAAAATATAGAAGAAATAGATAACATATTAAACAAAAAAGAACAAGAAGTTATGTCTGTATAACATAGAGAGGTAATTATGAAATTTAAAGAAGAGCTAAAAGCATATCAACAAATGATAAATGAAGAGCTAGAAAAATATTTAAGAAAAGAAGAATGCCCAGAAGAAGTATTAAATCAATCTATGGAATATAGTTTAATGGCAGGAGGAAAAAGATTAAGACCAATACTAGTAATTTCAACATATAAACTTTTTAAAGACGATATAAAAAAATGTATTCCATATGCAGTTGCTATAGAAATGATACATAATTTTTCATTAATTCATGATGATTTACCAGGAATAGATAATGACGATTTTAGACATGGAAAACCTACAAATCATAAACAATTTAATGAAGCAACAGCAATACTTGCAGGAGATGGATTATTAAATAGCGGATATATAACAATAAGCAATGATTTGAAAAATACAGAAAATATAAACGAATTAAAAAATAAAATCAAGGTATTTAATGAATTTTCTATAGCAGTAGATAGAATGATTGCAGGAGAATACATAGATACAGAATATGAAGGAAAACAAATATCAAAAGATATATTAAAATATATACATGAAAATAAAACAGGAGCTCTTTTAAAATTATCTGTAAGAATGGGAGCAATGTTAGCATATTGTAGTAAAGAGGATTTAGAAAAATTATCTTCATATGCTGACAAAATAGGTTTAGCTTTTCAAATTAAAGATGACATTTTATCAGAAGAAGGAAATGAAGAAATCTTAGGTAAACCTGTAGGGAATGATAAAGAAGCAGGAAAATGCACATATGTTTCAGAATATGGGTTAGAAGGAGCTAAAACAATTTTAGATAATATTACTAAAGAAGCAATAGAAGAATTAAAAGATTATGGAGAAAAAGCAAATTTCTTAAAAGAACTTGCTTTATATATACAAAATAGAAATAAATAATCGCAAGGAGAAAAATATGGAGATTGATAAACAAAATATGCCAAAACATATTGCAATTATAATGGATGGCAATAGA
>USQA01000113.1 GCA_900556695.1 uncultured Clostridium sp. | reverse complement strand
AAAAAAAGAGGATATTGAAGAAATTAAAAAAATACAATTTGAAATTTTAAGTAATTGTTCTAAATACTTAAAAGAAGGTGGAGAATTAGTATATTCTACATGTAGTATTTTGAAACAAGAAAATGAGGAAGTTATTAATAAATTTATAAAAGAGAATAATTCTTTTATAATAGAAAAAATCGATTTAAAAAATAAAAAATTTCTTAAAAAAGTTTCAAAACTCGACAAATATTTACAAATATATCAAAACACAAAAACAGATGGATTTTTTATTTGTAAAATACAGAAAATATAGGCATACAACCAGTATTACAATTGTATTACATTTGTATTACAATAACATTAAATATATTGACCTTTTAAAGAAATATAAATAAAATATAAATGTAAATGCAAAAAAGTTTATATGAGTAAAATAATAAAAATAATTGCAAAAAATTCAAGTATCAATTTTTATAAAAAAGCAAAAAATAATAAAAATATTATTAAATAAAAGGAGCAAAAAATGTCAAATTGTTTAGGACTATATATTGAAGAACATTTAATTAAATATGCTAAGGTTTCAAAAGATCATGACAATATAAAAGTCGAAACTTTTGGCGTTATGTTTTATGAAAAAATTTCTGATGCAATAAAACAAATTGTTGAGGAAACTTACAGTCAAAAAACACCTATTAGTATTAGTTTATCAGAAGAAATGTACAATTATTTTGACATGTTTTCTTTGTTAACAAAAAGCGATTTGCAAAAAGCAATAAAAACCGAATTTGAAGCATATTGTTCAGAAAAAGGATACAACCCAAATGTTTTTGAAAGTAGATATGCAATTGTAGATGACCAGTTAGATAAAGAAACATTAAAAGTAATTCATATAGCAGAAAACAAAATTGAACTAAATAAAAGAATTCAACAAGTAGATGGATATAGATTAATAAATGTATCTCCTATGTCAATGTCTATTCCAAACTTAATTGATGTATATAGAGACGAAAATTGTTTAATAGTTAACATAGAAGACAAAACAACTATAACAACAATACTTAATAAAAAAGTATCAAATGTAGATGTTTTTGATATTGGTAGTACAGACTTTTTAACAAAAATAAATTCAAAAGAAAATTCATATGCAAAATCATATGAAATATGTAAAAATACAACTATATATACATCAGAAGGACAAAACTTACAGCTAGATGATGATGTAAATTATTTAGAAGATATAATGCCAACATTATTTGATATTGTTGGAAATACAAAAAAAGTTCTTAATTTAAATGCTGATAAAATTACTAAAGTATATATAACAGGTACAGGAGCATTAATTAACAATGTTGACTTATATTTCCAAGAATACTTATTAGATGTTGAATGCGAAATATTAAAGCCATATTTTGTAGATAACACAAGAGATATAAGCATAAAAGATTATATAGAAGTCAACTCAGCAATATCATTAGGATTGATGGGATTAGGAGAAGGAATTAGTGGAATGAACTTCAAAAAACCATCAATCGCAGATAAATTACCTAGTTGGATGTCTATAGAAATAGGTCCTAAAAAACCAACAACTAAAGAAGAAAAAAATAGAGCAAGTTATTTTGCTTGGGATTTAGGACAAAAATTAGACAAAATAGAAATGAACATGATAAGGTCAGCATACAGCTTACTTATATTAATTATAATATATTGTGGATTTTCTGGTTTGTTAGCAAAGCAAATAAAAAATAAAGAAAATGAAGCTGATCAATCTATAAGTGCAACAAATGAACAAATATCACTTGCAAATAAAGATAATGATTCAATAAAACAAAAAACAAGCCAATACACAAGTATGATAAAAAGCATAGAAGAAGCAAATAACAAAATTGCTGACATAAATAAAACAAAAAACTCAATACCAAATTTATTAAATCAAATAATGACAATTGTTCCAGAAAATGTTCAATTGACTTCTATAGAAAATACTACAGATAACCATATAGTAATTACAGCACAATCAAATAAATATGAACAATTAGGATATTTAAAAGCAAAAATAAAAACAGATGTTATTTTAACTAATGTTATTTCAACATCAGGACAAAAAGAAAGTGATGTTGTTACAGTAAAAATAGAAGGAGATTTACCATGAAAAAATTATTAATTTCAATTTTAATTGCTCTATTATTAATACTTTCTATTTTTATTGCTATAAATGGATTGAATGTAGGAAAAATAGAAGTATTAGGTATTAGAGGAATAAATCAAAAAAATTCTGAATTAGATCAGAAAATACAACAAGCAACACAATTATCAACAATAGATTATCAAAAAGCAGTTGATGAAGTTGAAGAAAATTCAAAAAAACTAACTGAAGAAAAAAAGAATTATGAAGATATGGCACTTTTAAATACAGATTCTGAGGGACAAGCTACAGCTCAAATTCAAAAATATGAAGTTGAGGCATTGTGGGTAAAACTTGGAAATCATGCTACAAGCGAAGGTGCTACAATGAAAATGGATATAGTAAAAGGAAGTAGTGCAACAGAAAACATGTATGACTTAAACTTTACTGTTAATGGAAGTTATATATCAATTATAGATTTTATTTCAGATATAGAAAATGACAGCACATTAGGATTTAAAATTGAAAACTTCCATATGAGTGGATCAGGAGATTCACTACAAGCAACATTTGTATGTAAAGAAATATCAATTATAGATGTAAATGAATCGCAAGTTGATACAGGAACAAACAATAATAATACAACAAATAGCACAACAAACAGTACTAACAACACAAATAGTACAAATACTACAAGCAACAGTGCAACAAATACAAATGTAGCAAAATAATAAAGGAGTGTAAAATGTCTAAATCAATTATTAAAGAAATAATTATTATATTGTTATTATGCTTAGCTATAATAGTAGTATTAGGATTATTGTTATATGATTATGTACCAATGGCAAAAGTTGTACCAGAACCAGTTTCATATACTACGCCGGAAGATGTTAAAGAAGAATTGGTTCAGGCAGGAGAAGTTGATGACAATCAGGTTATAATGACATACGAGGTAAACTCTTCAGATTTAAACAATTATGAAAAAATAAAAAATTATAACCCAGGAAAAGCAAATCCTTTTTCTTCATATCAATCACAAACAAATGAAAATGGAAATGCAACAGATGGAAACACAACTTCAACAACAGGAAGTACAAAAGATACAACAAATGCGAACACAAATTCAAATACAACAACAAATAATTCAAGTTCCTCTGGAGGACATTTCTTCCAAGATAAAGGAACAAAATAAATTAGTTATTAACGTTATATTTAATATAACTTAAATATAAAACAAAAATTCAAAAGAAAAGGAGGTAAAAAACTTATGATGAAAGAACAAAAAGGTATTACATTAATCGCATTAGTAATTACAATCATTGTATTATTAATATTAGCAGGTGTTTCTATTGCTATGTTAACAGGCGAAAATGGAATATTAAACCAAGCTGTAAAAGCTGGAGATAATACAAAAGTAGCTGAAGCAAAAGAAGTAGCAGGTTTAGATGTAAATGATAAAATAGCATCATATTATGAATCTAAATATGCTAGTTCTACACCTACAACTGAAGCTAATGCTGGGGCATATGTAAAAGCTAGTTTAAAAACATCAACTGATTCAACTAAATACACTATTTCTGGAGAAGGCGAAACATACAAAATTACAATAGTTCCAAAAACTAACTCTGGAAAAACTGTAACAGGAACAATTGGTGAAGATGGAAAAATAACATGGGATCCAGCGAATTTAGATTAGATAATATACTAATATAGGGATATAGGCATATGCATGCATAAATGTATATGCCTATTATTAAAAAAGACAAAAGAGGAGAAAAATGAACACATTTATATATATAATAATATTCATAATAGGAACACTATTTGGAAGTTTTTATACACTAGCAGTATATAGAATTCCAAAAAGACAAGATATAACACATACACATTCATATTGCCCTAATTGCAATCATAAATTAGGTTTTTTAGATTTAATACCAATTTTAAGTTACATATTTTTAGGCGGTAAATGCAGATATTGCAAACAAAAAATAAGACCAAGATATCTAATTTTAGAATTATTATCTGGAATATTATTTGTTATAATAGCCAAATTATTAAATATTGATATATACAATTTTAATTTAATGACTATTGCACAATATTGTTTTATTGTATTATACCTAACATTTATTATACTTATATGTGGTATTGATAAAGAAAACAAAAATGTTGATAAATTAGTGTCAATATATGGTATAGTTATATCAATATTATATATGGTATATCTATGCATAGTAGAAAAAG
>USQA01000112.1 GCA_900556695.1 uncultured Clostridium sp. | reverse complement strand
AAGAATTTGATAATAATTATTATTATAATTTTAAATCAGAATATCGTTTCTTTAAATTTATAGAATATTATGTTAGAACACGTATTTTTGATATGAAACTATTTAAAGAAAATATGGAAACAATAAGAAATACAGTTGATACAGAAAATTTACCTGCATATAAAAGATTGCTTACAGAAGAATACTGGAAAATATCAGATGATCAATTTGATAACATTATAAAAGAAGTATTAGAGCAAGTAAAAGAAGGAAAGTTAAAACTTATAGATATAGTAAAATTATTTGCATACTTTAGTTATTTTTCAAGAAAAGGATTAATTGACTATGATTTAAAGACATTAAAAAATACATTTTTTAATGGAATGAATTTGGCATCATTAACATCACAATATTGTTCAAATGTAAACGAAGAATTAGGAAAAATAGCAATTGATGATGTTGCAGAAGATATGGATGATATATTAAAACATTTTGATATGTTGAATCAACAATTATTAGATAAAATGTATAAAGAACGAGCAGAAGAAGTAATGAAATGCATTCCTATGCGAATGGAACAATTTTATGAACAGTTTGATAAAAAATGTATGGATATACCTATTTTTAAATATTATGATTCATTCCAATTATTCCAAAGAATATCATGTGCAAGTAATGAAGATATAGTATTAATTAAAGAAAAACTAATAGATAGAGCTGATAGATATACAACAAAAATAGAGCCAGAAATGAAAAATATAAAACAATTAAAACAAATAATAGAAGATTATATAAAAGAAAAAGAACCTACAATAAAAATTGTTTTACTAAGAGATTTTGCTAATAGTTTGGGATATATACTAGAAAAATATAAAACATCATTCTTACCTAAAAAAGAAGATAAATAAAAAATAAAAGAAAAACTTTATTTAAAGTTTTTCTTTTTTGTATAAAAAATTCCTTTTTTGACATACTAAAATTAGACAAAAAAATAGAAGGAGGAAATCTTATGAAAGCAACAGGAGTTGTAAGAAGAATAGATGATTTAGGAAGAGTAGTTATTCCAAAAGAAATAAGAAAAACACTAAGAATAAAAGAAGGTGACCCATTAGAAATATTTACAGACAGAGAAGGTCAAGTAATATTAAAGAAATATTCTCCAATTGGAGAATTATCAGAATTTGCTGCAGGTTATGCAGAAACATTATCAAAAACAACAGGGCATATTGCATGCATTACAGATAAAGATACAATTATAGCTGTATCAGGCGGTTCAAAAAAAGAATTTTTAGAAAAAGATGTAAGTGAAGAATTAGAACAATTAATGGAAGACAAAGAAGTTTACACAAGTAAAGAAAATAGTGATGTTGCGATTCCAATAACAAAAAATGATAATAAGGATAGAAAATATAATGCACAAGTAGTTTATCCTATACTTTCTAATGGAGATACAATAGGTACAGTTATATTGATGTCAAAAGAATCAAATGGAAAAATGAATGATGTAGAGAAAAAAGTAGCACAATCAGCAGCTACATTTTTAGGAAGTCAAATGGAAATATAATAAAAAGTGTCAGGAAAAGTTAATATTTTTCTTGACATTTTTTGTGTTATATTAAATTTTATTTTTTATGAATATTAATTTAATATTCATATATAGAAAAAGAAAATAAGAATTGTTGACATAATTACACACGCGTTATATAATAGTATACATGAATTGGTTTATAAGCCCTTTCATTTATATAATCTAATTCAAATAACTAAAAAGGAGAGACTTAAACATGGAGGAAAGAAATAGAATTATAGATTTTTTCTATAAGCAACTAGAAATACTCAAATCTGAGCATGTAGAAGATTTGATGAAGGCACGGAGAAATAAAGAACTAGAAAGAATTTTAAAAAAGGAAGTGATTTTTTCTCCTGTACAGAAATTCATTAAAAAGAATGAATCTTTAGGTTTGTCATGTGAAGAGATTAGAACAGATTTGTGCTATGAAATGGCATTATATATCTGTGCTTCTGGAAAATCGGATGATGAATTCTTTGAAGAGTATGAGGAGTTCCAAAAAATGTTATTCGACAAGAAAGAAGAAATGGCAGCACGAATAGGAAAGATAATTGACAAGGTTAATTTGTGTGACGTTACAATCCAAGAACTTCTCGAAGTTTCAGAAGATGAAGTATTGGATAAAGTAACTTCAAGAAACAGAGACTAACTAAAAATGAGAAAGGGCAAACCCAACAGTGTAAATTACTGTTGGGTTTTTATAGTAATATATATTTTTTTAATATATGTATTATAAGTCATCTTCTACTAATTTCTTTAATTCTTCAAAATTAATATCTAAAACAATACATAAACCAATTAATTCGAAATCTTTTACGCTAGTTTTAGCTGTTTCAATTTTATAAAGCTCAAAACGATCTAGTTCAATGCCAAGTAATTCTAATTTATTAGATAACTGAGTTTTAGTATAATGTTTTTCTTCTCTATATTTTTTTACTAAACAACCAATTACATTACGACAATCATTAAATTTTTTCATGCCAAAACCTCCAAAATCAAATAAAAATAATTAAGTAAAATATAAATATAAAAAAATTAACTTTTTTATTGATTTTATAAGGTTTTACGAGTGA
This sequence comes from uncultured Clostridium sp., assembly GCA_900556695.1. Classification (GTDB taxonomy): domain Bacteria; phylum Bacillota; class Clostridia; order TANB77; family CAG-508; genus CAG-269. The sequence goes on along the minus strand of USQA01000112.1, from coordinate 1,743 downwards.
TGCTCTGGCGCATCATCTAGATGATACTGGCGAAGCTTTCTGGAAATCGTGGACTGATTCAGCCCCAAAGCTTCCGCCATCTTCCGGGTACTTCCAAACTGATTCCGGGTATTTTCAAGAAGCTGGCATTCCATCTGGCTCAAAGCTTCTTTATATGGAAGTATGCCTTTGACCGTCACTTCCCCGCCCTGCATCTCACCTTTGCAGTACCTATCCTGAAGATGCTTTGCCCGCATCACCTCATCCTGTTCCAGCACCACAATATTTTCCACCAGATTTTCCAATTCCCGTATATTCCCCGGCCACTCCAAATGGGCCAGAGTCCGTGCCGCCCGCAATGTCAGCCCTTTATTTTTATGATATCTCTTATTAAAAATCTCCAGGAAATGATAACATAGGGGAATAATATCCTCCGTCCGCTCCCGCAGCGGCGGTATTTCCAGCCGAATAACATTCAGCCGATAAAACAAATCCCTCCGAAACCGGCCTTCTTCCACCATCTGTTCAATATTCTGATTCGTGGCCGCAACAATCCGCACATCCACCGGAATACTTTTAGAGCCGCCGACACGAAAAATCTCCTTTTCCTGAATGGCCCTCAAAAGCTTGACCTGCATTTCCAGGTTCATCTCTCCAACTTCATCCAGAAACAATGTTCCGTGGTCTGCCATCTCAAACAAACCGGCCTTGCCCTTTTTCCGAGCCCCGGTAAAGGCGCCGTCCTCATAGCCGAACAACTCTGATTCAAACAGATTTTCTGGAATTGCTCCACAGTTAATTTTCACAATGGGCTTATCCCACCTTCGGCTTGTCTGACATATATATTGGAAAATAACTTCCTTTCCTGTTCCCGATTCCCCGGTAATCAGCACAGAAGAATCCACATCTTTAATATAATCAATTGTCTGAAGTATTTTTTTCATCTGCGGACTCTCCGCGATAATCTTCATTTTTTCCCGGGACACTATACTTCCCCCTTCAATGCGGTTTAAGCTCAAAACTCATATCGTACCACTGTTCTCCGCCCCACACGGATGCAGAAATACCCTCATTCTTAAATCCCATTTTCTCATACATTTTCACTTTGGCATCCAGACAGGTAAGCACAACCATGCATCGTCCTTTATTCCGCTCTCTTCCCAGATAGGTGTCCACCAACAGCCGGGCAAGTCCCCGCCCGCGATATTCCGGAAGCACATCCAGCCCCAAAAGCATCACATTCCTTCCCTCCGGGTCATACAAATCCGCATCCGTAAAAAATTCATCCCGGAAAGTATCCTCACTTGTGGACAGCCCATTTAAAAATCCTGCCATTTTCCCTGTTTCTCTGTCAATAGCCACCAAAAACAATTCCGGCGCTTTTCTGATGCGTTCAAGCATCATTTGCCTTGAGCAGGCTTCATTTGGCGGAAAACATATCCTTTCTATCTCCGCCGCTTCCTCTGCTTCCTCTATTCCTATGTTCCTCAATTCGAACTGCTCTTCTATCATAATTTTACTTACCTTTTAATACTTATTTTCTCTATTTCTCCAGAAGCTTCAAATATTTTTCCCATAGCTCTTCCGGAATATCAAGCATTTCCATGGTTCTCTCAACAGGCCATCCGGTTTTTCTCATCAAATTCCGAATGGAAGCAAGCCGTTCTTCCTCCACACCTGTCTCATGGCCCTGACTTAATCCTTCGGCGCGCGCATCTTCCAGTTCTTCCCACAAACGCATATACTTTACACCCACTTCCTGAC
>USQA01000111.1 GCA_900556695.1 uncultured Clostridium sp. | reverse complement strand
ATTTTTGATTAAAAAAGGGGATAAAATATGCAAGAAACAAATAAAGAGATAACAATACAAGATGTCTTATCAAAAAGAAAAGAACATTCAAGAAAAGTTGATAATAAATTAATAATGAAAGCATACAATTATGCTCTTAATCATCATGGCGATCAATGTAGAAGATCTCGGAGAACCATATATAATTCACCCACTTAATGTAGCATATATTTTAGCAGATATTGGTTTAGATGATAGCACAATATGTGCAGCTTTATTACATGATGTTGTAGAAGATACAGATGTTACTGATAACGACATTAAAAGAGATTTTGGTGTTGAAATAGCACAAATGGTTGCAGGTGTTACTAAATTAAGCAATATGATGTTTACATCAATAGAAGAACAGCAGGCAGAAGATTATAGAAAAATGTTTTTAGCAATGGGAAAAGACATAAGAGTAATTCTAATAAAGCTTGCTGATAGACTTCATAATATGAGAACTTTAAAATTCTTAAAAAGAGATAGACAAATAGCAAATGCGAAAGAAACTATGGAATTGTATGCACCTTTAGCGAATCGTTTAGGTTTGTATTCTTTAAAATGGGAATTAGAAGACTTATCTTTTAAATATTTATATCCAGAAGAATATCATGAATTAGTAGAAGGAATTAACAAAAAAAGAGATGAAAGATTAAAATTCATAGAAAAAATAATGAAAGATATTAGGATAGAATTAAAAAAACAACATATAGATGCAGAAGTAACAGGAAGAGCAAAACATTTATATAGCATATATAGAAAAATGAAAAGAGATAATAAAACATTAGATCAAATTTATGACTTATTTGCACTTAGAATTTTAGTTAATTCAGTAAAAGATTGTTATGCTGCACTTGGAGTTGTTCATGAATTATATAGTCCTATGCCAGGTAGGTTTAAAGATTATATAGCTGTCCCAAAACCTAATATGTACCAATCTATTCATACTACTTTATTAGGAGAAAAAGGAACTCCATTTGAGGTACAAATTCGTACTTGGGATATGCATAGAATTGCAGAATATGGTATAGCAGCACATTGGGCATATAAAGAAGCAAGCTATTTTGGCAAAAAACAATCAGTAAAAGTAGAAGAAGATAAATTATCATGGCTTCGTGAAACTTTAGAATGGCAAAAAGAAATGCAAGATCCTCAAGAGTTTTTAGATACATTAAAAACAGAATTGTTTGAAGATGAAGTATATGTATTTACTCCAAAAGGAGCAATAAAAGTATTACCAAGAGGAGCAACACCAATAGATTTTGCATATTCTATCCATGCGGAAATAGGACATCATATGACAGGATGTAAAATAAATAGTAAAATGATGCCTATATTAACAAAATTAAAAAGTGGAGACATAGTAGAAATTATAACATCTGATAATTCAAAAGGCCCAAGTAGAGACTGGCTTAAATTTGTAAAAAGTTCAAGTGCTAAAAATAAAATAAAAGCATGGTTTAAAAAAGCACAAAAAGCAGAAAATATTGAAAGAGGAAAAGATTTAATAGAAAGAGAATTAAAAAGAATAGGACTTTTACACAGCCAGTTATTTAAACAAGAATATATAGATAAAATGCTTGAAAAATATAGATATAAGAACTTGGACGAAATGTATGCTGCTGTTGGATTTGGAGCAAATTCTTCTGTTAAAGTAATTGCAAGAATGTTACAAGAATATAGAAAAGAACATGAAGAAGAAAATATTGAAGAAAAAATACAACAATTAGCAAAACAAAAACAAAATAAACCCAAAGTATCAAACTCTGGTGTTATAGTAAAAGGAATTGATAATTGCTTAGTTAAACTATCTAAGTGTTGTAATCCATTACCAGGTGATGAAATAATAGGATATATTACAAAAGGAAGAGGAGTTTCTGTTCATAGAAAAGACTGTGTAAATATAAAAGATTTAATTACTCAGGAAAATAGATTAATAGATGTAGAATGGTATAATGAAAATGTTGCAACATATCAAGCGGATATTGAAATATATTCAAATGATAGAGGTGGATTATTAGTTGATATCTTAAAACAAGTTGGAACAACAAAGGCGAAGATATTAGGTGTTAATACAAAGACAACAAAAGAAAAGATTGCAATAATAGAAATTACCTTAGAAGTAGAAAATACAGAAGAATTAGACAAAGCACAAAAAGCAATAAGAAGAGTAGAGAGTGTTTATGAAGTTAGAAGAAAAAAATAAGAGGAGAAAATAAAATGATATTAAAGGAACTAAAGATAGATACATGGATAGGAGACCCTACTAATTGTTACATTGTTTTAGATGAAGAATCAAAAGAAACAATGGTAATAGATCCAGCAGGTGATGTAGATAAAATTGAAGAAATGATTAATATATTAGATGGAAAACTAAAATATATATATTTAACTCATTGTCATGCTGATCATATATTAGGAGTAACAGAATTAAAAAACAAATGTGGTGGAAAAATTTTAATTCATAGATATGATAGTGAAGGATTAAATAATCCAGAAATAAATTTATCTCCATATATCGGAATGGGAAATATTGAATTAGAAGCGGATTCTAGAATAGATGATAATGATTTAATCCATTTAGGAAATCTGGAATTTAAAGTTATTCATACTCCTGGACACACAAAAGGAGGAACTTCTATATATTGCAAAGAAGAAAAATGTCTGTTTTCAGGTGATACAATGTTTAGAGGTACATGGGGAAGAACAGATTTGCCAACATCAAGTAGAGAAGATATAATGGATTCGATTGTAAATAAATTATTAAAATTACCAGATGATACAATAGTGTATCCAGGACATGGATTAAGTACAAGAATTGAAGATGAAAAACCAATATATTTAGAATTAAAACCAAAAAAATGGTAACATAATATAACTTTTTATTGAAAAATATTAAAAAATGTGTTATATTAGTGTATGTAACAGCAAAAGTTGTTTTTTTACAGCAAGGAGGTATACTATGTTAAAAATTTTTAGCAAAAACTTAAGTAACATTATGATTAGAGAAAAAATTGAAACACTGTTAACTGAATCTGGATATCGGTTTGAGGTATCAGAAGATATAAACATGTTGTCGATAATAAACAAAAATGGCAAACCTGTTTATGAAATGATAGTTAAAGAAGATTTTTCGAATGAAAGTGTTACAGTACTAGAAATGGAAAGGTTTACTTATTGTAATCGGATTGAAATTCTAGCACTAAGAGATGTCAACGGCGGTTGGATACCGTATCTTGACAAGTATTAATTAACAAGTATCTATCAATCTTGCATAAAATGGGGAATATATATATTCCCCATAATTTATATAATAAATGTTTATATATTAATTGTATAAAAGAAAGAGGTAAGTATGAATAAAATAGAACCAAGAACATTATCTGGGTTTATGGAATTATTACCAGAAGAACAGATTTTATTTGATCAAATGAAAGAAGTAATAGAAAATACATATAAAATGCATGGTTTTTTACCATTAGATACACCTGTTATAGAGTTATCTGAAATTTTACTTGCAAAAGCAGGGGGAGAGACAGAAAAACAAATATATAGATTTAATAAAGGTGACAAAGATTTATCATTAAGATTTGACTTAACAGTGCCACTTTCAAAATATGTAGCTAAAAATTATGGGAATTTAAGTTTTCCATTTAGAAGATATCAAATCGGAAAAGTATATAGAGGAGAAAGAACGCAAAAAGGAAGGTTTCGTGAATTTTATCAATGCGATATAGATATTATAGGTGATGAAGAATTAGATGTAATAAATGATGCAGAACTTCCTAGTGTTATTTATGAGATATTTAAAGGATTAGGATTTGAAAAGTTTACAATAAGAATAAATAATAGAAAAATTTTAAATGGTTTATTTGAAAGCATTGGAGAAAAAGATAAAGCAACAGACATATTACATGTAATTGATAAAATAGAAAAAATAGGTAAAGAAAATGTAATTAAAGAACTAAATGAAATAGGATTAAGCGAAGAAAAAACTCAAAAAGTAATAGAATTTATAGAAATTGAAGGAAACACAGACGAAAAAATAGAAAAATTAGAAAACCTAAATATAGAAAACGAAAGCTTTAATAAAGGATTAGAGGAGTTAAAGCAAGTAGTAAAATATGTAAGAATATTTGGAATACCAGATTCTAATTTTAAAATTGATCTTACTATTGCCAGAGGATTAGATTATTACACTGGAACTGTATATGAAACATTTTTAGATGATTATAGAGAATTAGGAAGTGTATGTTCTGGAGGTAGATATGAAAATCTAGCAGAACATTATACTGACAAAAAATTACCAGGTGTTGGAATATCAATAGGTTTAACAAGATTATTTTATAAACTA
>USQA01000110.1 GCA_900556695.1 uncultured Clostridium sp. | reverse complement strand
GACTTCTATGTCCTGTTGAACAATAAACAACTATTAACTTTTCTTTGTTACTGATTTGTCTTGTAATACTTCTTCTTATTTGATAATCTGGTATTGATATTGCTCCATTTAAGTGACCTTCTCTATATTCTTGTGGACTACGTACATCAATGAGAACAGCTCCTTGTTTTATATATTGATTTATTTCTTCTTTTCTTATGTCTTTTTTATTGTTAAAACTTCTTTTTAATTCAAAATTTTTTTCTATCATATATTTTATTCTTCTAAACATTTTTTCACCTTCTAATAACATTAATAACTTTTATTTGAGTATTAATCTTTCCTCTTATTAATATAATATTATTAATAGCTCATTTTGTTGTATAATTTTAATTTTTTTGTATATTTTTGCAATTATGTTATCTTTTTTGTATTATGTTATCCATTTTGTTTACATTATTTTATTATATTTTTTATCCACATCCTGTGGAAACTGTGGATAACTCTGTGAATAACTCTAAAATGGTACTTTAAATTCAAAAGTTATGCACATCTGACTGTGCACAATTTCAATTTCCAATTATTAACATTTTTTCTTTAAATTTTATGTGTACCCTTATGTGTTTTTTTATAAAATTTTAAAAACTACAAAATGGCTTTAATCTGCCCACTTTGTAGTTTTAATTCATTTTAAAATATACATAAAATTTTTTATACTAATGTCTAAAATAAATAATACATATTATTTCTAAAATTGTAATGGCTGGAAAACCAACAACAAATGCTATTTTTTGTGTTTTGTGTCTAAACGTATACATTCCTGCAATTGTTCCTATTCCTCCGCCTAATGCGGTTATTATAAATAGTGTTTTTTCTGGTATTCTCCATTTTCCTTTTTTAGCTTTTTGTTTGTCTATAAACATTGCTAAAAATCCTATTATATTTATTATTATAAAGTAGATTATTATGTTTTGTGTTGTAAATATATTTTGTATATCTTGCATTTTTCCTCCTTAACTATAACTTTTTGTTTTTTGACTTTTGACTTTTAAAGAACATGTCCAAAAAGAACCGTCCCTTTTGGACATGCTCTAGCCAAATAAACTTAATTGATTGCTTTGGCTCATACCTTCTAAACAGCCAAATTCTTTAAGTAAATCTGCACCTGAGCTACCTATTTTAGCTCTTATTTTTAAGTCATCTATTGACATGAATTTACCGTCTTTTCTAGCTTCTACTATGCCTTGTGCAGCAACACCTCCAAATCCTGGTATACTGTTTAGTGGCGGTCTTAATTTGTTTTCTTGTATTTTGAATTTTGTTGCTTCTGATTCGTATAAATCTACTGGTAAAAATTCAAATCCTCTTTCAGCAGCAGCTACCATTGCTTGTAATGTTGCTGAAATTTGAGCTATCTGCCCTATTTGGTTTGTAAATTGCTTATTATATTGTATAAAACTTTGAATATTTCCAACTGTTATTGTTCCATTTATAGCTAAATATCCTCCTGCTACAGCTACTCCCACATAACCAATATTAGAAAGGAAATTTAATAACGGATACATTAGCCCTGATAGAAATTGAGATCTCCAACCTGAATTATATAATTCTTTATTAGCTTTTTCAAAATTTTGTATTGTCTTCTCTTCTGCATTAAATACTTTTACAATATTAAGTCCACTATATACTTCTTCTACTTGACCATTTACATGTGCTAAATATTCTTGTTGCTTTTGAAAATATTTTTGTGATTTACCCACAATATTTTTTACTATAATTCCAGCTATAGGAAGTATTACAATTGATATTAATGTCATCTCCCAGCTAATAGATAACATCATTATCATTATCCCTACTATCATACATACTGTTCTTATAATTTCTGTAATTGTTTGGTTTAAGTTCATTCCTAATGTATCAATATCATTTGTTACTATTGATAAAACTTCGCCATGTGTTCTTTTATCAAAATACTTCATTGGAAGTTTATTTATTTTACTTACTACATCATTTCTTATTTTATATGTTATTTTTTGTGCAACATTTGTCATAGCAAAACCTTGAATAAAAGAGAATATAGCACTAACAATATATAAAATTAATAATGTTAATAATATTTGTCCTATTTTTCCAAAATCTATACCTGCTCCACCAGATATTTTACCAATCAATCCATTAAAAATTTCCGTTGTAGCATTTCCAAGTATTTTAGGTCCAACAATATTAAATATTGCACTTCCAACTGCAAATACAAAAACTATTATTAAAGCAAATTTATATTTAGATAAATAACTATTTATTAATTTTTTAGTTGTTACTTTGAAATTTTTCACTTTTGGTGTAGGTGCTCCTCCACCTGGTCCTCCCATTGGTCCTGGCATATGTTATTCCTCCTTTCCATTTTCTTTTTCTTCTTTTATATTTAAGTTTAATTCCTCTTCAGATAATTGTGATAAAGCAATTTGTCTATATGTTTCATTATCTTTCATTAATTCTTCATGTTTTCCTATTCCGACAACTTTTCCTTCATCTAATACAATAATTTGATCCGCATTTAAAATAGTACTAATTCTTTGAGCAACTATAATTACTGTTTTATTCTCCGTTTTTTCTGATAAAGCCTCTCTTAATTTACTATCAGTTTTAAAATCTAATGCAGAAAAACTATCATCAAAAACAAATATTTCTGGATCTTTAGCAATTGCTCTTGCTATTGATAAACGTTGTTTCTGTCCTCCAGATACATTTCCTCCACCTTGTGCTATGGCATCTTTATATTTGTTTTCTTTTGAATCAATAAATTCTGTTGCTTGTGCAATCTCTGCTGCTTCAATCATTCTTTTGTCAGACATATTTTCGTCTGAATATTTTATATTAGATTCTATTGTGCCTGAAAACAATATTCCTTTTTGTGGTACAAATCCTATAATATCTCTTAAATCTTTTTGAGAAACATCTTTTATATTTACTCCATCTATTAAAAGTTCTCCTCCTGTAACATCATAAAAACGTGGTATTAAATTAACTACTGTTGATTTTCCACTTCCTGTACTTCCAATAATAGCTGTTGTTTCTCCTGGTTTTGCTGTAAAATTAATATCTTCTAATATTTCTGCATCAGCATCAGGATATCTAAAAGATACATTTTTAAATTCTACTAATCCTTTTTTATTAGGATTAAATTTTTTAGTATCGTTTTTATCTTTTATTTTTGGTATTGTATCTACTATTTCATTAATTCTGTTTGCTGAAACAGAAGCTCTTGGCAACATAATTGATATCATTGATATCATTAAGAAACTCATTACAATTTGCATTGTGTATTGAATAAATGCCATCATATCTCCAACTTGTAATAATCCTTCATCAACACTATGTCCACCTTGCCAAATAATTAATACTGTAATTGCATTCATTATAAGCATTAATAATGGCATCATCATTGACATTGCTTTATTAACAAATACATTTGTTTTTGTTAAATCTTTGTTTGCATTATCAAATCTATTTTCTTCCCATTTTTCTTTATTAAATGCTCTTATTACTTGTAGCCCTGTTAAAATTTCTCTTGAGACTAAGTTTAGTTTGTCTGTTAATTCTTGTAATTTTTTGAATTTAGGCATAGCTATAATAAATAAAGTACCTACTACAAATAGAATTGCAAGTATTGCTACTCCAATTATCCAAGCCATTGAATTATCTGTATTTGTTAATACTTTTATAAATCCACCAATTCCTATAATAGGTGCATAAACTACAACTCTAAATAACATTGTTATTAATTGTTGGATTTGTTGTATATCATTAGTACTTCTTGTTATTAAAGAAGCTGTTGAAAATTTATTTAATTCTTCTGTTGAAAAAGTCAACACCTTAGTAAATACTTTTTCTCTTAAAGTTTTTCCTAATTTTGCTGCAACTTTAGAAGAAAATAACATAACTAATACAGCAGAAATCATACTAACTAAAGAAACTTCTAACATTTCTATTCCAGCCAAAATTATATAATTATTCTGAAGTGCATCTGTATCTACTCCTAATTCTTTATATATTTCTTTTACTGATGATATAGCAGCCTGTTCTTTTATTGAATCTGCCATATTTTCTATTTTCTCTGAAAATTGTTCTAACAATTGAGTTCTCTGTTCTTCTGGCATATTTCTTATTATTTCTACTAAACTCATATTTTGTATATAGTTTTTTTGTTGTTCTGGCATATTTGATAAAATTTTCTCTTTCATTTGACTAGCTGTTTGTTCATCTTTAATAGTTGACATCTCCATAAGTGGTGTTGCCAAAATTGATGAAAGTTCCTGTTTTTTATCATCTTTTATATCTTTTAATATATATATCGTATTTGGCTCTATTTTATAGTCTTTTCCTAGATATTTTTTTACAATCTTT
>USQA01000109.1 GCA_900556695.1 uncultured Clostridium sp. | reverse complement strand
CCCCTGCCAATAAAGGAGCAATATGATTGCTTCTTTTTTATATATTATAAGAAGTTTTAATTCAAAATATTAATTTACTATCAATATATAAAATATATGCTATATAAATATATACGCTCTTTCAATTTCTTATAATATAAATTACAAAACAAGGAGGTGAATTTTAATTCCGAAAATATTACGTATCACAATTATTTTAATCATTTTTATTTCATTATTTATAAATATATTTTTTATTCCATTAATTCCAAATCATTATCAAATTCAGAAAATTTAGATTCAGAAATTATAGCTACAAATCCTAATGGTTTTGTATGGCCAATTCCTGGATATACTAAAATTAGTTCTCCTTTTGGAAAACGTACTTCTCCTACTAGTGGTGCTTCTTCTTCTCATTCAGGTATAGATATTCCTGCTCCACCAGGTAGTAATTTTATTGCCGTAGCAGATGGTGAAATTACTTTTTGTCAATTTTTAGGTGCTGGTCGGCTATACTATTACACTTTCTTTTGATAATTTCAAAGTTAGTTATTGTCATTGTGATCCTAATTTCATTGTTTCAGTTGGAGATAAAATAAAACAAGGTCAAGTAATTGGGTGTGTGGGTCCTAAAAATGTTTATGGTGTAAAAGGAAATCAATATTTTGATGAAAAAGGACAACCAACTAATGGAGCTACAACTGGTCCTCATTTACATTTAGGAATAAGAGTTGATGGAAAATATACAAACCCTTTAGATTTTTTCTAATTTTATTTATTATTTTCATTATTTAACTTTTTAATAAGAAATATTAATTTAAAAATCAATTTTTTCTATAATGCAAAAAGAAAATGTAACTATATAAAATTACATTTTCTTTTTTTGATTACATATCGTCGTCTTCTTCATCTTCTTCGCCACATCCGTGACATCCATGGCAACTTCCACCGCAACCACTTTGTTCATCATCTATATTTCCTGTCCAATCTAGTTCAATCATATTCTTACATTCTGGACATTCTATTTCTGACTTGTTTTCATCTAAATCTATTACAAATTCATAATTGCAATAAGGACAGACTATTTCAAAGTCAAATCCATCTTCATCATATATGTCTTTTTCTATATGATCTATAACTTGTTGCATTTTTGCCATTCTTGCATCTAATTCGTTTTGCATTTTTTCTAATTCATTAATTTTTTCATCTTTATAATTCATAATAGAATCCATTTGATTTAGAACTACATCCATAAAAGCAGAAAATCTTTGCTTTATATATTCTAAATCATCCTTATCTTTTATATTTTTTTCTATGTCATCTAAAAAACTCTTATATTCGTTTTTTAATAAACTCATTTTGTCTATCACCTTTCTTATATTCTTTCCATGTATTCACATGTTCTTGTATCTATTTTTAATACATCTCCAATGTTTACGAATAATGGAACTTGTATTTCTAAACCTGTTTCTAGTTTTGCTGGTTTTCCAGAAGTTGTTGTTGTATTTCCACTAAATCCTGGTTCAGTATATGTAACTTCTAATTCAACAAATGTAGGTGGTTCAACTGCAAATATGTTTCCTTTAAATGAAAGTATTGTAACTTCCATATTTTCTTTTAAATATTTTAAGCAGTCTCCTAATTGTTCTTCATTTAATGGTATTTGATCATAAGTTTCATTGTCCATGAAATAATATAATCCTCCATCATTGTATAAATATTGCATTACTTTTTTATCAATCTCAGCTGCTGGGTATTTATCAGATGGGTTAAAAGTTTTTTCTAATGTTGCTCCTGTAATAACGTTTTTTAATTTTGTTCTTACAAAAGCTGACCCCTTTCCTGGTTTTACATGTTGGAATTCTACTATTCTATATACATTTCCATCCATTTCAAATGTTGTTCCATTTCTAAAATCTCCTGCTGAATATACTGATGCCATAATAATTTCTCCTTTCAATTACATCTATTATTTTTAAACTTTATCTATTTTACTACATTTTAAGAGAAAAATCAACCTGAATTATATTACAATATAATTTTTCTCAGATTTTGTTAAACTTATACAACCAAATTTTGTAATTTGAACTGTATCTTCAATTCTCACTCCGAATTTTCCAGGTATATATATTCCTGGCTCATTTGTGACAATCATATTTTCCTTTAATTGTACTTCTGATTTACTATTAATATATGGAGGTTCGTGAATTTCCATTCCAACACCATGACCTAAACTATGTATTAAATCATATCCATTTAATTTAAAATCATTTTCCACCATTTTTGAAAGTAATCTTGTGTTAGCTCCATCTTTAAACTCTTCTTGAGTTTGAACTTGATTTTTCAAAACTAAATCATAAACTTTTTTTACTTCTTCAGGTACTTCTCCTACAAAAAATGTTCTTGTCATATCAGAGCAATATCCATTTACTTTACATCCCATATCAATTGTTATTATGTCTTTTTCTTGTATTTTCCTATCTGTTGGAACTGCGTGAGGCATTGATGAATTTTCTCCTGAAGCAACAATTGTTTCAAATGATAGTCCATCTGTCCTTTGTTTATAATACTCTTCTATCTCATCTGCTATTTGTTTTTCTGTCATTCCTGGTTTTATATATGTTAATATATATGAAAAACAATTATCTGTTATTTCACATGCTTTTTGTATATTATGAACTTCATCTTCATCTTTAATCATTCTTTGTTTTTCTATCATTTTTTCAGTTTCTACTAAATTATGAATTTTATATTTTCTTACAAATTCTTTGTATTGTGCATATGTCACATAGTGTTCCTCAAAGCCAACATTCTCACAGAACATGAAGAAATTTTCATAATCATCTTTAGATACATCATGAATATCATATACAATAATTTCATCAAATAAAGTTAAAGTACTATGAACATGTTCTATATATCTGCCATCTGTAATATAAATATTTTCTTTCCTTGTTAATAATAATATTCCTTCTGCATCTATATTAGTCAAGTATTTTATATTAACTGGATTAGATATAATTAGTCCTTGCAAATCCGAACTTGACATTTTATTTCTTAGCCATTGTAATTTAGGATTCATTTTTTTACTCCTTACTTTTTTATTTTATCCTTGATATAAGCCTAATGTAAAAACTGTCATTAAAAATGCTTTTATTTGTTCAAATGGAACATATATACTTATAAAAGTTGCTATTACTATAAATGGTCCAAATGGTATATATTCATTAGATTTTTTTATTTTTGTTGCTAATAAAACAATACTAAGTATTGCACCTATTAGAAAAGATACTAATGTTATTATTATTATATTTGATAATCCAAAAAATAATCCTAGTGCTCCCATTAATTTTACATCACCAAATCCCATAGCTTCTTTTCCATAAAACAATCCACCTATTAATGTAATTAATAAAAATATTCCGCCACCTGCTACCATTCCTAATAGCATATTAATAGTTATAGCAACATTTGATAATCCGTATAAAAATGTGAATATTATTCCAATTTCAAATATTGCAAGATTTAATCTGTTTGGAATAATTTGCAATTTGTAATCTATAACAAATGCTGATAATAACATAGGTGTTATTATTATAAATTTTATTAAATCTAAATTAGCTATTAATGTTTCTTGTATTCCATATACATATATTAACGTCATATATATAATTGAGGTGAGTATCATTAATATATAATTAGGTTTAAATTCCATTTTATATTCTGTAATAATATCTCTTGAAAAAACTTTTTTATATTCTGGTAATCTTTTATTTGACCAATCTACAATTTGCCCTACAAATAATCCAGCGATTGCTGCTATAACATAATATAATATATGTACATCATTAAAATACATTTTTCTTTCTCCTTTGTTTCATCTTTTACTTTATTCATTTGTTATTTTACATTTTGATTTTATTTTATTTTCAATTGGTCTTTTCCATGCTGTGTACCAATAATCTTTTTTATCAATTGGATCTACAAGTATTGTGTACATTTTGCATCTGTTTCCACCAATTATATCTGTAAATATTTGATCTCCAACTACTGCTATATTTTCATTTTTTTCTTGTAGTTTTTTTTGAACTTTTCTAAACCCACTTCTTAATGGTTTTTTTGCAAAACTAATATATGATATATCTAATTTTTCAGCCACATTACTTACTTTTTTCTTATCATTGCTATTTGATAATATATATAATTTTATTCCTTGTCCTTTTAACTCTTTTGACCATTTAATAATACTTTCAGATAAGTTTTTATCATAGTCTATTAATGTGTTGTCTACATCTAAAACAAGTGCTTTTATTTTGTTTTTATTTAGAAATTCTATTGTTATTTCTTGTACTTTTTTAAAGTAAGCATTTGGGTATAATATCATATTTTCCTCCACTGTCCAAAATATCAAGTATA
>USQA01000108.1 GCA_900556695.1 uncultured Clostridium sp. | reverse complement strand
ATTATCACGTACTTTATATTTTAAATCTTGATCTTCTTTACTGTCACTATTAGCTATAACATGTAATCTAAATACACTGCTTGCTATATCTGTAGAAATATTTTGTGCGTAAGATATTGCACATATACTTGTATATATAAATAGTAAAAAAGTTAAAATTATTACCATTTTTACCTTGGGATTTTTAAGAACATTTAATATTTTTTTCATAAATTACCTCCAAAAAACTTTTTTTCTAAAAAATTCATTTAATATAATTATTAACAAATTTGAAGATTTTATACTTTTTGCAAAAAAAGTCGAACGATTCTTTTGAAATAATATTGACATATTTGTAAAGAAATGGTAAAATTTACCAGTAAGCAAAAAACGGAAAAACAGTTTTCCGTAATAAGAATTGAAAGGATGGATTTTTAATGAATAAAAATCAAAGTACAAAAGAGAAAAGTTGTGTTTTTTATGTAAGTGATTATCACTTTGAAATGATAAGCTTACCATATATAAGTAAAAAGTTGGAAGAAGAAAAGAAAGTAATTATTTTAACAGAAAATAACTTAGAAAACACAGTAAAAACACTAACATTAAAAATAAACTTAAAAGAAGACAAGAAACAAAAAATATTAAATCTTGATTGGAAAAACGATGATGAAGATAAATTTAGCAAATTAAAAAAATATATAAATGAAGAAAAGAATATAGAAATTTTTATAAAGGGTAGTAATGAATATATAGAAAAAACAAATGAGAAAATAAATGAATATACAAAGGGATATAATCAAACAAAAATAATAGATTGCTATGATGTTGGAAGGATTGATGAATATCTAGTTGACATAGCACAAAACTATAACAATGTTATAGGAACAGCAGGAGAAAAAAGTTTATAAAAAATTAGTAAAGTATTGATAAATTATTTAAAATGATATATAAATATAATACAGATAAAATTTATTATCTGTATTATATTTGTTTTAAAGAGTAAATATTATTTTTATAGTATATAGAAAGGAAGAATCAATATGGATAAAAAAATAGAGGAAATAAAGGATATATTAAAAAAATATGATCAAGAACATCTTTTAAATCATTATGATAAACTTGATGAAAAACATAAAAAACAATTAATTGAGCAAATAGAAAACATAGATTTTGCATTAATAAAAAGTTTATATCAAAATGCTAATAAAGAAGAAAAAAATGAAAAAGATGAGATAACACCAATAGATTATTTAGATAAATATAAATTAAATGACAAATATAAATACTATGAAGATTTAGGAAAAAGAGCAATAAAAGAAGGAAAACTTGCAGCAGTAACAATGGCTGGAGGTCAAGGAACAAGATTAGGCCATAACGGACCTAAAGGAACATATGATATTGGATTAGATTCACACAAATCATTATTTGAATTATTATGTGATAGTCTAAAAGAAGAAGGAAAAAAATATGGAGTTACAATTCCATGGTTTATAATGACAAGCAAGGAAAATAACCAAGCAACAATAGAATTTTTTGAAAAACATAAATACTTTGGATATAAAAAAGATCAAAATATTTTCTTTTTTATACAAGGTGAATTGCCAATGGTAGATACAGAAGGAAAAATATTAGTTAATGAAGAAGGATTAATAAAATTAGCTGCTGATGGACATGGTGGAATATATGAATCACTTGTAAAAAGTGGAATGACTAAAAAAATGCAACATATGGGAATAAACTGGGTGTTTATTGGAGGGGTTGATAATTGTTTAGTAAAAATGGTAGACCCTGTACTTATGGGAATTGCTATAGATAAAAAAGTAACAGTTGCTTGCAAATCTGTAGTAAAAGCAAATCCTCATGAAAAAGTAGGAGTTTTCTGCAAAAGAAATGGAAAACCAAATGTTATAGAATATTCTGAAATAACAGATGAAATGGCTGAAGCTACAGATGAAAATGGGGAATTATTATATGGAGAATCTCACATTTTATGCAACCTATTTAGTATAGAAGCTATAGAAAGAATGGGAGCAAATCCACTTCCATATCATGTAGCATATAAAAAAGCAAATTATTTAGATAAAGATGGAAAAATAATAGAACCAGATTCACCTAATGCATATAAATTTGAAGCTTTTCTATTTGATGCTTTTGGAGAAGTTGACGAAATGGCAGTTTTAAGAGTAAAAAGAGAAGAAGAGTTTGCTCCAGTAAAAAATGCTGACAAAGCAGGTGTCGACTGTCCGAAAACAGCAAGAGAATTATATGAAAAATATTATAATTTATATTAATAAGAAAGGAAGTAATTATATGAATTATTTAGAAGAATATAAAAAATGGTGTGAAAGTCCAGAATTTGATGAACAAACAAAAAAAGAATTACTAAAAATAAAATATGATACAAAGGAAATAGAAGACAGATTTTACAAAGAATTAGAATTTGGTACAGCAGGGCTTCGTGGAGTAATAGGAGCAGGAACAAATAGAATGAATAAATACACAGTAGGAAAAGCAACACAAGGATTAGCAAATTACATAATAGAACAAGGAACTCAAAATAAAGGTGTTGCAATAAGCTATGATTCTAGAAGAATGTCAAAAGAATTTAGTTTACAAACAGCATTGATTTTAAATGCTAATGGAATAAAAACATATTTATTTGAAAATTTAAGACCAGTTCCAGAATTATCTTTTGCTGTAAGAAATTTAGGGTGTACAGCTGGAGTTATGATAACAGCAAGCCATAATCCACCTAAATATAATGGATATAAAGTGTATTGGGATGATGGTTCTCAAATAGTTAGTCCAAGAGATAAAGATATTATTGGAAAAGTAAGAGCAGTTGAAAATTATAATGAAATAAAAGAAATATCTGAAGAAGAAGCTAAAAGATCAGGATTATTTAATATTATTGGAACAGAAATGGATGAAAAATATTTAAGTGTATTAAAAAGCAAAGTTTTAAATCCAGAGATTGTTAAAGAACAAGGAAAAGATTTAAAAGTTGTATATACACCTTTACATGGAACAGGAAACACAGTAGCAGAAAGACTTCTAAATGATATAGGATTACAAAATGTATATGTAGTTCCAGAGCAAAAAGATCCAGATGGAAACTTCCCAACTGTAGATTATCCAAATCCAGAAGATAAAAAAGCTTTTAAACTAGCATTAGAATTAGCACAAAAAGTAGATAGTGATGTAGTTTTAGCAACAGATCCTGATGCAGATAGATTAGGGATATTTGCAAAAGATACAAAAACTGGAAAATATATGGAATATACAGGTAATATGTCAGCTTTATTAATTGCTGAATATAGAATTTCACAAATGAAAGAAAAAGGAATTTTACCTGCTGATGGAATGTTTGTAACAACAATTGTATCTTCAGAATTAGCAAAAGCCATAGCGAAATATTATAATTTAGAGTGTATAGAAGTATTGACAGGATTTAAAAATATAGGTGCAGTTATGAAAAAGGCAGAAGAAAACAAAGACAAAACATATGTATTTGGATTTGAAGAAAGTTATGGTTGCTTAATTGGAGATTATGCAAGAGACAAAGATGGAATAGCAGCAGTTATGGCTTTATGCGAAGCAGCATGTTATTATAAATCAAAAGGAAAAACATTATGGGATGCAATGAATGACATCTATGAAAAATATGGTTACTATAAAGAGACTCAAGTATCTATAGTTATGGAAGGTGCAGAAGGAGCACAAAAAATAAAAGATATGATGACGAATATGAGAAACACAGACATAGAAAAAATAGGTAATTATAAAGTATTAACATTTAAAGATGTAGATAAAGACATCGTTAAAAATATGCAAACAGGAGAAGTGACTAAAACAGGACTTCCAAGATCTAATGTTTTATATTATGAATTAGAAAATAATAGTTGGTGTTGTGTAAGACCTTCTGGAACAGAGCCTAAAATAAAATTATATATGGGAGTTAAAGGTAGCAGCACAGAAGATGCAAGTAAAAAATTAGAAGACTTGAAAAATGCAATGACTAACATAGTAAAATAAAATTGCCATCGGGGACGGACCTTTTTGGTAATAAAAAATAGTAAATAAAAAAATTAGCAAAAACATTTGCTAATTTTTTTTATATTGTAGTTTTTTTATAAGCTTATTTCCATCCATCTAAATTTCTTTGAATTGCACCAAATAAATTTGCTCTTATCATAGGAATACTTTTAGTAAGAGTGAAAATTAATTGTTTCATATCTTCTCTTTTAGAAGTACCATCCATAGGGCAAACCTTTGGCATTACTTCTAAATTATTTTTTCTTACAAATCTTCTTGTATCTTTTTCAGATGTATATATTAAAGGTCTAATTAAAGTTATTTTAGAACGATCCATATAACTTACAGGAGAGAAAGTATTAATACTTCCGGTATAAAATAAGTTTAATAAAAAAGTTTCTAGAACAT
>USQA01000107.1 GCA_900556695.1 uncultured Clostridium sp. | reverse complement strand
TGTTGTTACGATTATTATTATTTCTATTATTAAATCTATTATTGTTATTATTTCTGTTATTATAGTTAGAATTTTGATTTCTTTGTTGCATATTATTTGTTCTATTTGTATTCCTATCTGTATTTCTTTCTCTTTGGAAGTTATTAGTTGGTTTATTTTCTTTTCTTTCTGCTGTTTCAGTTACAGATTTTGTTTCTGTTTTTGCTTGAGTTGTCTCAACTTTTTGAACCTTTTCAACTTTTTCTTCTTTAACTTCTTTTTTAGGTTCTTCCTTTGGTTTTGACTCAGTTTTTAAACCAAATAACTCACTTACTGTCATTGGTTTGTTTGGTTTATTTCTATAAACAATATTATAATCTTTGTTTTGTTTTCTTTCTACAAAACCTACATTGCTTTTCTTTTCTTCTTTTTTACTGTTATCTTTTTTCTTTTCATTTTCTTCTTCTATAATAACTTCTCTTCTAATAATAACTGGCGCTTTTTCATTTTCTGCACTTTTCTTTTTTGTTGATTTTTCCACTTCTTCTTTTCTCTCTTTTCCTTGTTTTTTAATATTTTTGCTTGTCAAAATTTTCTCTATTTTTTTTGCTTCTTCCTCGCTTACTCCACTTAGATGGCTTTTAGCCTCAATCTTTAAGTTATTAGCTGCTTCCAATACTTCTTTACTTGCTAGTCCTAGTTTTTTTGCTATTTCATGTATTTTAATTTTTCCCAATAACTTCACCCCCATTATTTATTTTTTGTATTTCTTTTGATATATTTTCTTCTTCTATACCTATAATTGCTTTATTAGATTTACCAATAGTTTTACTTATCTCGTCAATTTCGCTTAATATTATTATAGGTACATTATATTCATTAGATAATTTTATAAATTTATTTTTAGTTCTGTCTGATGCATCTTCTGCAACAATTATTAGTTTTACTTTTTTCTTTTTTAGTTGTATTTCTACACTATCTGCACCATACGATATTTTTCTGGCTCTAGCAGATAATCCTATTAATCCTAATATTTTCTTATTTATCAAGAACTACACCTCTTAAATTTTCATAAATTTCTTCTGATATTTTCATATCAAATACTTTTTCTAGTCTTTTTGTCTTTATTAACTTCTCTAAGCATTCTATATTATCACAAATATAAGCTCCTCTGCCTTCCATTTTTCCTGTTTTATCTATATTTATTTCGTTTTCTTTATTTTTTACAATCCTAATAAATTCTTTTTTATCTTTTTTGGCATTACATCCCATACATGTTCTTTGTGGTTGTCTTTTCATATTTGACCTCCTTCAATTGTATGTTTTGATTTATTTTTTATTCTTCTACTTCTTCTTGACTTTCTTCTACTTCAGCTGTTGTTTCTTCACTTTCTTGATTAGCTTTCATTAACATTTCTCTAAATTGAGTTTCTGATTTTATATCTATTTTCCAGTTTGTTAATCTAGCTGCTAATCTTACATTTTGTCCTGACTTTCCTATTGCAAGTGAAAGTTGATTATCTGGAACAATTACTTGTGCAAATTTTTCTTCTTCTTTTATATCTACTGCTAAAATTTGTGCTGGTAATAATGCTGAAGCTATATATATTGATGGATCTTCATTCCATTCTATAACATCTATTTTTTCACCATTTAGTTCATTGATAACATTTTGAATTCTAACTCCTTTTTGTCCAACACATGAACCTACTGGATCTATATTAGGATCTGGTGAATATACTGCAACTTTACTTCTATCTCCTGCATCTCTTGAAATACTCTTTATTTCTATAACACCTTCATAAATTTCAGGTATTTCAAATTCTAATAATTTTCTTACAAAATCAGGATGACTTCTTGAAACTATAACTTGAGGATCTCCTTTTGCACCTTTTTCTACGTCTAGTACATATCCTTTTATTTTGTCATTAACTCTATAATGTTCTGTTGGTATTTGTTCCTTTGTTGGCATTACGCCTTCTAGTTTTCCTAAATCCATTATAACAATATTTCTATCTGCTTTTTGTATTAAGCCAGAAACTATTTCACCTTTTCTATCATTATAATTAGTGTATATAATTTCTCTTTCTGCTTCTCTTATTTTTTGAATAATTACTTGTTTTGCTGTTTGTGCTGCTATTCTTCCAAAGTTTCTTGGAACTATTTCTGTTTCTAGCACATCTCCTTCTGCTAAATCAGGATTTATTTTTTGTGCTTCTTTTACTGTAATTTCTGTTTCTGGATTTTCAACCTTTTTCTTTACATCTCTTAATGAAAATACATGTGTTGCTCCTGTTTTTTCATCCATAACAACTTTTACATTTTCTAAAGAATCAAAATTTCTTTTGTATGCTGTAACTAATGCAGTTTCTATTGATTCTAATAAATATTCTTTTTTTATCCCCTTTTCTTTTTCTAATTCTTCTAGCGCAAGTATTAATTCCTTGTTGTCAATTGCTTGCTCTTTTGCTTGTTTTTTCATTTTTTATTCCTCCCTTTACCAATTATAAACTTTTTTTATTTGTGATATATTTTTACGTTCAATTTTTACATTATCTTGTAGTTCAATAAATTCATTATCAAAGTTTTTTAAAATTCCTTGATATTCTTTTAATCCATTTTCATCTTTTTTAAACAATCTTATATTTATTTCTTCTCCTATATTTTCTTCAAGATGTTTGTCTTTTCTTAATATTCTCTCTATTCCTGGAGAAGATACCTCTAAAAAGTATTGTTCTTTTATATAGTTTGCTTCGTCTAATATGTCTGATATTGCATCATTTACTTTTTCGCAATCATTTAAATCTATTCCATTGTCTTTATCTATAAATATTCTCAAAAAATAGTCTTTTCCTTCTTTGCTATATTCTACATCATATAATTTGTATCCTATTTTTTCTATAGGTTCTTTAACTAGTTTTTCTACTTTTTCTTCTATATTTGCCATTCTTCCTCCTTTATTTATAAATGTAATGAAGAGTGGGATTTGTTCCCACTCTTCTGTTTTAATTATGCTTCTTATATATTATAACCAATTTTTGGAATAAATGCAAGCTTTTTTGTTATTTTTATACTTTTTCTGCAATTTCTTCTATTTCTGTGTTTTCAGTTTCTTCAACATCACCAATTTTTATATTTCTAACATGGTTAATTTTCTCCCATGTTGTTTCTCTTTTAAATAAACATTTAAAGTTTATTAGCAACCATGATCCCATAAATAAAGGATAACATGCTAATCCTTTTAGCATAGGCTTTATTGGTCTTCTGTCTAACAACATTACTATTAATGCTGTTCCTATTGGTAATAAAAATGTTGGAACTAAGAATCTTAATATATTTATTATTAACTCTGTTCCAGTCATACCATTTCCTGCATACATTAAGAAGTTTGTTCCTAATAACACTAATGTTAACACAAACATTGGTATACTTCCTATTATATATAAGAAACCGTCAAAATTCATCATCGTTTTTTGTTCTTTAGCAGCTACTGCTAATTGTTTAGTATATTCTTTTATACATTGAATATGTCCAACAGTCCATCTACTTCTTTGTGACCAACTTTGTTTAAATCCTACTGGTTGCTCATCATATACAATAGCATCTGTTGCCCAGCCTAATCTTTTACCTTTTATTATTCTTTTTAAAGAAAATTCTATATCCTCTGTTAATGTAACAGTATCCCAACCTTGTGGTTTTACAACATCAAATCTTACCATAAATCCTGTACCATTTAATAATGGTGATAATCCTAAATTATATCTTGCCAAATGGTAAAATCTATGCATTGTCCAATAGAATATAGCATATCCTGCTGTTATCCAACTGTCTGTTGGGTTTTTAATATCTCTGTATCCTTGAACTACATCTTCACCTTGACATAATTTTTTATTCATATTTTTTATAAAGTCTGGATCAACAATATTGTCTGCATCAAATATAAAGAATGCATCATATGGAGCATCTTCTTTGATTTTTTGTTGTAAAAACCAATCTAATGCATATCCTTTTGTTTTTTTAGAATTGTTAAATCTTTCATATACAATTGCTCCAGCTTCTTTTGCTACTTTAGCTGTATTGTCTGTACAGTTGTCTGCAATTACATAAATATCATATAAATCTTTGTTATAATTTTGCTTTTTTAAACTTTCTACTAAGTTACCAACAACTGCTTCTTCGTTATGTGCTGGTATTATTGCCATAAATTTATGATCTTTTTTTACTTGTAATGGTTTATCTTTTATTTTTACTAATGAGCATAAACTTACCATTATTTGATATAGCCAGAATATTGTTACTATCCATACTAATGCTTCTCTTATTATATATAAATAATCCATTTTTTTACCTCTCTTTTTTAATAACATTCTATTTAATTCTATTATGCTACCTTTTTTATTATACTATTATTGTTAAAAATATGCAACATTTTTATACAAATTATTTACGCAAAGCTTTAAAATTCTTCTAATATTTCTATTAAAAAGAATATATAT
>USQA01000106.1 GCA_900556695.1 uncultured Clostridium sp. | reverse complement strand
ACTGTACCTTTTCCTTTTTCAAATAGATTCATATATTCTATTAAAATTTCTATTTTTACTCCTGCATTTCTCATACATTTTACAAATTCAATTCTCCTGCAAGATTTTTCATCATAATTTCGTATTCCATTTGCGTTTCTTGGCACATTTTATACATTTATTTTTCTCCTATTTTTTAATTTTTATATCATATTATAATGCTGTTTTCAATATTTTTATAAAAAATAAAAATATACAGTATAATAATAGTAAAACTCTTGACATTTTTTACTTTTTTGAGTACGCTATATATAAGTACCTAAGAGGAGGTCATAACTATGGATGGATATGATAAATTAACTTTTATAGACAAAATAAGATTTAAATTAAGAGTAAGAAAACAAGAAAAAATTGAAGACAAAAGACAAAATATCGAACATGATGATCGTATACCTGTTGATACTCAAAAAATAATTAACGAATTATTAGCTGAAAGAGAAAATAAGAGAAATAAAGCAAAATCTCTTCCTGCTCCTGAACTTTCTGAAAGCAAAGTTGTAAAAAAAGAAAATAAATTAGACCAATATAAAGTACCTGAAAACACAATAAAGTCACCTATAAAAATACATATAGAACGTGAACAAAAAAGATTAGATTATATATTAGGTAAAGAAATTAAAAGTGAAACAGATGCTTATGAAAACATAGTTGATTTGCAAACATTTTTATCTTATCCTCATGATTATTTACCATATGCGGAACTAAAAATAAATGAAAAATTATATAATATACAAAATATATTAGGACCTGATATTTTAAATAAAGGTGTTAAAATATATGAAAATGATAAATCATTAAAAGAAATATATAATACTATACCTGTTGAAAAAAGATATAAATTAGAACAAGAAATTATCAATAATCCTAAATTATCTCAGGATTTAGCTTCTCTAAGATATAACCCTGAAGAATCTCGAAAACAAACTGGTGAAGTTGTTGCTTGTCAAGCTGTTTATTCAAAAATGACAGAAGAAGCAAAAAATAATGAATATAATAATAAATCCAAGACTTCTAATGAATTAGAAGAAAGATAATAAAAAATAAAGTGTAATTATTTTACTTAATAATTACACTTTATTTTATTTGCTCTTTTGGTAATAAGTTTTCAAATTTTTCATTAACTTCTCTTTTGTACTTTTTTTAATTTAATTATTTTGTGTATCTTTTTGCTTCTTCCATAATTTTTTCTGGTGTTATTCCTAAATTTTCTAATAGTTCTTGTGCATCGTATCTATCGTAAAATTCTTTTTTCATTCCTAAGTTTTTAACTTTCATATTGTATAGTCCATAGTATCTTGAAATCATTTCTCCAAATCCACCATCTACTATTCCATCTTCTAGTGTAATTACTAATTCATGATTTTCTTTTAAGCTATCTAGTAATTCTTCGTCAATACCTGTTAGGAATCTAGGATTTATTAATGTTGGTTTAAATCCTAATTTTTCTTCTATTAATTTAGCTGCACTTTCTCCTATTTGATAGAAATCTCCGCATGCAATTATTGCAACTTTTTCTCCTTTTTGTTCAAGTTTATATTTATTTATATTTGAGTAATCGCTTTGTGCTTCTCTGTTATCATTTATTACTCCGTTTCCTGGAATTAATATCATTACAGGATGTTCATTTTGTTCTATAGACCAATCTAACATTGATAAATATTCTTTTTTGTTTGTTGGTGCAAGTATTACTAAATTAGGTATATTTTTAAATGCTGATATTGCAAATATTCCTAAATGTGTAACATCATTTAATCCAGCAACTGATGCATAACCTAATAAAATTGTTCCTGAATTATTATTTATACATAAATCTTGAGAAACTTGGTCATAAGTTCTTTGAATAAATGTTGCATTTGTTCCAAATACAGGTTTTCCTCCATTTTTAGCAATTCCAGAAATTAATGCAACTGCATGTTCTTCTGCAATTCCTACATCTACAAATTGTTTTCCTGCTTTAATTCTTTTATCTTGAGTAAATCCAAAACTTGTTGGAACTCCTGCAGCAACTGCAACAACAGTATTGTCTTTTTGCATTTTATCTAATAATAAATCTGAAGTTAAACTTAAATAGTCTTCTCCATCTCCAAAATTTACAGTTGTTTTTCCTGTTTCTCTATCAAAAGGCATAGTCCAATGCCAGTTCTCTTTGTTTTCTTCTGCTAGTTTGTATCCTTTTCCCTTTTTAGTATTTATATGAACTACTATTGGATGGTCTATATCTTTTACTTTTTTAAATACTTCTATTAATTTTTCGATGTTATTTCCATCATTTTCATAAATATAATCTAACCCCATAGCTGTAAATAAATTTGTTTTAGCTGTTCCATTACCTTCTCTTAATTCTTGTAGATTTTTGTATAATCCTCCATGGTTTTCTGCTATTGATTGTTGATTATCATTTACAACTATAATAAAATTAGAATTTAATTCTGAACCAGCAAAATCTAATCCTTCTAAGGCTTCTCCACCACTTAAAGAACCATCTCCTATTACTGCTACTATATTTTCTTTATCATTTTTTAAATCTCTTGCTTTTGCCAAACCACATGCTAAAGAAATTGAAGTTGATGTATGTCCAACTGTAAAGAAATCGTGTTCAGATTCCTCTGGATTTGAATAACCTGAAATATCTAAATAATGATTTTCATCAAAATATCCTTCTTTTCTTCCTGTAAGCATTTTATGTGGATATATTTGATGTGATACATCAAATACAAATTTATCAACTGGTGAATTAAACACATAATGCATTGCAATCGTTGCCTCTACAAATCCAAAATTTGGTCCAAAATGTCCACCAATTTTTGTTAATCTGTTAAATAACCCCTCTCTTATTTCTTCTGCTAAAGTATTTAATTCATCAATTGTTAACCCTTTTAAATCCTTTGGTTCATTAATTTTATTTAAAACTTTTAACATATGTTCATTCCTCCTATCGGTTTATTATATATCACTTAAAGTTAACTCCAAGTCAAGAGCTTTTTCAAAAAAACAAAGTGAACTTATTCACTTTATTTTTTATAAATAAACAATAAATCCACTATTTTTCCCTATATACAATATTACCATTATCAGAAATTTTTATAACAATATTATGTTTTTCTGTAAGTAATATTTTTACATCTTTATTAGCTCTTTTTAAATCATCATAAATTGTACTATTATTTTTTAAATATTCGTCCTCGTTTGTTATTACTGCTATTTTAGGTTTATATATTTCTAATGCTTTATCACTATTACAATTAATTGTGCCATGATGAGGAACTTTATAAATATCTATTTTTTCTTTAATTGAAGAAGCTATTTGATAATTAACGTAGTTAGCTTTTGGATGAATTGCTTCTCTATCAAATATATCACCACCTAAAAAAACGTTAATACCATTTACCTTCATAAATATAGCTAAGCTATTTTGATTTTCACTAAATAGTATCTTATGATATGAATCTTTATAATTGTCATCTTCATATATTTTTTTAATAGAATTATCATTGTTATATAATTCTAATTCAGTATCTCCAAATTTTATTGTTTTTATATTTTCAGTTTGTATTAAATTGCTATTTTCTAGAATTATCTTTTTGATTTCTAAACATTTTTTCATTTCATTATTTCTATAATTATCATCTGCAATAGTCCCCCAAGCCGTAGTCTTATCTAATTCGCTATAATCCTTAAAGTAAACTTTTTCCACATCATATTTTTTAACTATTTGGGCTATTGAACCATAATGATCTCTATGAAAATGAGTTAATAAAATAAATGATATTTTTTTCGCATTCAATTTATCTAAATAATCACTAATTTCGTTAAAATTTCCATCATATCCTGTATCAACTAGTGCAACTTCATCATCACTTTTTAAAATTATGATGTCTCCCCATGTGATTTTTAAAAAATGTAATTCCATTATATCACCTCATTCAAACCATTCAAATTTATAATTTTCAAAGTAATTAGTTCTATCAAAAATATCTCCAAATTTATGAAAATTATATTTTATTTTTTCCATATCTTTTTTCCTATATCCATCATTTATTTTAAGAAAAAATTCATATATAATAGTAAATGCTAATTCTTTATTAAATTGTTCTGGTATTTCACCATTAAAAAGTCCTTTGTAAATTCCACGATACATTGCTTGTTCATTTATCTTATTATCTCCATCCCAACCAAACCAACAATTGCCTCTAAAGTCCAGAGATCTAAAACTACTTTTTCCATTAGATGTATCTATAAAATATGTTTTCCCATCTTTAACAATAACATTGTGTAAATTAATGTCACCGTGAATAAATGTCGGTTCATTTTTATAAACATATTTTTTATATTCTAAAAAATCATCACATAATCTATCTAAATCAATATAGTATAATTTTTCACTTTCGTTTTTTTCATAAAAATCCTTTGAAATGTACAAAATATTAATTAACTTATTAAATTCTTTATCGTTTAAGTCTATTATTTCTTGTTTATTATATTTAATTTTTTTAAACTTTGAAAGATTTTCTCCTACTTGTAATCC
>USQA01000105.1 GCA_900556695.1 uncultured Clostridium sp. | reverse complement strand
AAATGTAATTGAGAATACAACTAAAAAAGTTGTTGGAATATCTAAATTAAAAAGTGCGGGAAGTAGTATTTTATCTAAAAACACTGAAAATGATTTGGGATTAGGAACAGGTTTTATTGTTAGTGAAGATGGATATATATTAAGTAATGAGCATGTGACAGGTAGTAAATATAGTAAATGTTATATTACTTTGGAAAATGGAAATAGTTATGATGGTACAGTGGTATGGAGTGATTCTGATTTAGATTTATCAATAACAAAAATTAATGCAAAAAATCTAGAGTATATGAATTTAGGAGATTCTAGCAAAATCCGTGTAGGAGAAACTGTTTATGCAATAGGAAATCCAATAGGTTATGAATTTAGGAGGACAGTTACATCAGGTATTATTAGTGCTAAGAATAGAACAATTAAAATAGAGGAAGAAGAAAAATCATCATATATGACAAATTTGATTCAAACTGATGCAACAATAAATCCTGGAAATAGTGGAGGACCATTAATATATCCTAATGGAGATATAATTGGAATTAATACAGTAAAGATATCGACAGCAGAAGGAATTGGTTTTGCAATACCAATTAATATAGTTAAGCCAATAATTGATAGTTTAAAAAATAATGGAAATTTTGAGGAAGCAACAATTGGAATTTATGCTTATGATAAAGAAGTTATTCCATATATAAATTCAAGTTTTAATATAAATTTAGAAAAAGGAATTTATGTTGCACAAATAACTAAAAACAGTGCAGCATATAATACGGAATTAAAGGAAGGAGACATTATAACTAGCATAGATTCTATAGAGTTAAATACTATGAATGATTTAAGGCAATATATTTATACTAAAAAACCAGGAGATGAGGTAAAATTACAAATAAAGAGAGGAAAAATTAGCAAAGAAATAACATTATCTTTAGGAAAAAAATAATTGCCACCGGGGACGGACCTTTTTGGCACAAAGTTGCCATTGGGGACGGACCTGGGGCGATAATGTAAAATTAATTTAAATATAATAAAATACAGTAATATAATGTTTTAAATGAATGCTGTGGGGACCAACAAGTTTAGAATATGTTATAAAATTTTGTTTTAACTATAATTTTATTTACATATTCTACGCAGTTGGGGATGAATGTAAAACATTATATTACTGTATTTATTTTTATAAGTTATAAAAATCGCCCTCAGGTCCGTCCCCAATGGCAACTTTGTGCCAAAAAGGTCCGTCCCCGGTGGCAAATTTATTTTCTAGAATAATCTTTGGTTTCCGGATTTGAAATATAAACTTCAGAACGATTCTTTTTTAAAAATTCAACTATTTGATAAACATCAATCCATATTTCATTTGGACTATCTACTTGAGATTCATCAAAAATTAATTGCATACCAAAATGTAAATGAGGAATATTTATATTGTTTATGTTTTCTTTAATACTATAACCAGTCATTCCTAAATATCCTATAACATCACCAGCTTTTACAGAATCACCTTCTTTTAAATTTTCAGCATAAGGATGATTTTTTCTTAAATGTGCATAATAATAATATCTTTTTTTATCATTACTTCGTATACCGATTCTCCATCCGCCATATTGATTCCAACCTAGATGCTCAATTGTTCCAGATTCAACAGCTATTATAGGAGTTCCAATACTTCCCATTAAATCATTTCCTAAATGTGTTCTTTTAAATCCATAAGATCTACTATTTCCAAAGTCATCATAATGACTAAAACCGTAATTTTTAGCAATAGGAAGAAATGCTTTTATACCATATTTTTCTTGATATGTTTTTGTACCATCCTCATTTTCTGTTTCTATTGAGTAATTACCAATAAATTCATTTAATATAGCAGAGTAACTTTCATAATAATAATTATAGTATTTCATATTGTGAGTTAACTCTTCAATAGTTTTTCCATCTTTAATGTTATTTAACAATTCATCTAAATCTTTTTGCTTATTGCCATTTAATTTTCCGCCGTTTTTACATGCTAAATAACTTAATAGTTCAATCCAATTGTATTTTATTTCTGAATTGTTATTATGAGAATCAATATCTAATTTAGCAGTTGTACTTAAAAGATTAGAATTTACATCAAAGTCAACCCATTTAATGAAATCTTTTTTTTCTTGTTTATTATCAGAAGTTTCATTTGCAAAAGAATAAAATAAAATTATAGAGGCTAATAAAAAAATAATGATAATGCCTAAAATGATAATTTTTTTATTTATTTTAATACTTCGAATTAACACTCAAAACACCTCATATAAATATATGGAAAAAAGTTTTATAATATGATAATATATCAAAAAGATGAGAGGAGAAAGCAAATATGAATAAAATTATGAATGAAGCGATTAAATCTGCTAATAAAGGAATAGAAGAAAAGAAAGGCGGACCATTTGGCGCAGCAATTGTAGACAAAAATAATAAAATTATTTCAATAGGTTCAAATGAAGTATTAAAAAGTAAAGATCCAACAGCGCATGCTGAAATTGTAGCAATTAGAAAAGCTTGTAAAGAACTTAATACATATGATTTGTCAGAATATGATTTATACACTACATGTGAACCTTGCCCAATGTGTTTATCTGCAATTATATGGGCGAATATAAAGAAAATTTACTATGGTTGTACAAAAGAAGATGCAGATAAAATAGGATTTAGAGATAATATGATTTATGAATATTTAAGTGGAGAGAATAAAAAATTAATAAATTTAGAACAAATAGACAGAGAAGAATGTATAAAAATATTTGAAAAATACCAAAAACAAAATGGAACTATATATTGAAATTATAAAGAATTTATAGTAAAATAATATTTAAAACTCATTAGAAAGAATGGAGAAAAAAGATGTTATTTAATAAATTTTATTTAGATAAAGAAAAAGATATTATTATAGAATTATATAAAACAAATGAAGATGAAATTTCATATATATTAAGAACTCCAAATCACCATACTGGAAATTTAATAACAAATATAGCTAAATTATGTAATATAAAAACAGTAAAAGACGCTAATGATATGAAAATAATAAGAGGAAAAATTCCTGCAAGTATTAATGGTGATAACGAAATTGTTTATATATTAAGATTAGGTGGAATTAAAATTGCTAATATCTTTGAAGATGGAAGAATAGAGCAAAAAGCTAAGATACCAGCAATTGCGAAGACATTAATGTCTCAAACAAAAGATTATAATTTACCAATAGAAAAAACGATAGTAAAATCATATATTTTAAAAAAATATAAATTTAAAACTGATTTACATACTCACATGAATGCAAATCTTTCACCAGACGTATTAATAGCTCTTGGAATTGCACATCAAATAAAATATCCATTATATTACATAAAAAAGCTAGGATTAAAAATGACAAAAGAACAGGAAAAGGATATTTTCGAACAAAGAACAGAAGTTGAGAAACAATTTGAATTTTCTGAATTAAAAGGAAAATATTTAATAAGAAGAATTGATGATAATACATTTATAAATTTTGCTGATTTTATTTTAAATAACCTAGAAAACGCAGATTACAATATTCCAAAAATAAGGGCAAGTCTTGCGATTTTAAAAGATGGTCAAGCAGTATTTACAAACTTAGAAAAAGTATATCTTTATAGATATATATTTGCAAAGGGAATAGAAAGTGATAAAAAAATAAATCTAGATGAAGAAAAAATAGATGCTATTCCGGAAAAAGATATTATAAAATATATAAAACAAATGATAGAAGATCATAAAAAAGACAGCAAATATAAAAATAATAATTTAAGACAAGATAAATTGTTATGGATTGCAAGGGAATATCAAAAACAAGGAATTTCATATGTTGAAATTGCAAATACTGACTTAGTAAAACTAGGTTTACCAGCGATAGAGTTCTTAGAAGAAGTTCATGAAGTTATGCCAAAAATAGAAAAAGAAACAGGAGTTAGTATAAGGTTTTTAGCAGCTATTAGAAGAATACCACTAACAATTATTAAAGATCAAAAAACAAGTGAAACATATTTAAGAGAGAACTTAGATGTTTTAAAAGCTGTTGCTAAAAGTCCTTATGTTGTTGGAAGCGATTTTATTGGAGAGGAAATCAATGATATTAGTGAATTAAGCCCAGTTATTAATGAATTAGTTAAATATGTTGTGTATAATGATAACAAATTTACAATTAGAATTCATGCAGGAGAAAATGATAGTTTAAGAGATAATATATTTAAATCAATTCAATGCGTAAAAGAAGCGGTACCAGAGGGGAAAAACATACCTAAAATAAGGATTGGACATGGTTTATATACTCCAGATTTAGATTCTAAAAAAGGAAAAATCTTAATGGAAGAAATAAAATCTTCAGGAGCTGTTTTAGAATTTCAGATGACATCAAATGTTAGATTAAATAATCTTAATGAAATATCTAGATATCCATTGAAAAAGTATTTAGACTATGGAATTAAATGTGTTCAAGGAACAGATGGATGCGGTTTTTATGGCGTAGATACAATAGAAGAACAATTAGCTTTGAGTAATTTATTAAGATTAAAAGAACAAGATTTAGAAAAAATGGTAGATGCAGAAAATGAA
>USQA01000104.1 GCA_900556695.1 uncultured Clostridium sp. | reverse complement strand
TAAACTTGTCGGTCCCCACAGCCATTCACTTAAAAACATTATATTACTGTATTTTATTGAATTCTAAAATTTATTTTATTATTGCCAAAAAGGTCCGTCCCCGATGGCAATTTTATTCTCCTAATCCAAAACTTACTCCTAATGCATTATTAACCTTATCTATTATATTTTCATCATCAATATGGCCTATTTTTTCTTTAAGTCTGCTTTTATCTATAGTTCTTATTTGTTCAGTAAGCACTACTGAGTCACTTTTTAGTCCACATGATTGAGAGTCTATTTCAATATGCGTTGGCAATTTGTTTTTTCCAGTTTGTGAAGTTACTGCTGCTGCAATTACTGTTGGACTATATTTATTTCCTAAGTCGTTTTGTATAATTAAAACTGGTCTTATGCCTCCTTGTTCCGAACCTACTACAGGACTTAAGTCAGCATAAAACATATCACCTCTTTTAATTTGCATTTTTCTTCACTCCTACTATTAGTATATTGTCAAGTATGTTTTATTTTAAATATTAGTTGAAGTAAAGAAATAATCTTTTAATTCAAACTATTTACTTTTACCTCATTATATATTATGTAAATAGTTGAGTTTTTGTTAGTATCCTTTATTTCCATCTTTATTGGATTTGCAGTTTTTCTATCTATGTATAATTTCTTATGTTTAGGATTTTTGTTATTACTATTATCTACCGTTTCTAATATTAATTCATCATTTTTCTCTGAAAATTTTGATTCATTATTGTTTTTATAATTTTCAATAAAAGAGTCTAAATCTAAAATATTATCTGATAGATAATCGTATTTTTCTAGTATTATATTTAAATTTAAGTCTGTATTTTCTATTCTTAAATTATCATTTTCTTTTGTTATTCTGACTCCATTGATATTATTTGGTTCAATTATTTCTTGTGTAATTATTCCAGAGTTTTCATATTTTTGTTTTATTTTATATTTATTATTGTTTTTATTACTATTAATTTCTACATTAATCTCTGCTTCATATGAGTTAATATTTAAAATATAATTTACAATATCTTGACTACTACTATTATTACCAATTTTCATATTTTTAGCCTCTTTATTATTAAAAAACATTAAAAATATTGAAATTCCTAAAATAATTAGAATTAAAATTATTAAAAAAATCTTCTTTTTATTCAAAATAAACCTCCATCTATATAAAAAATAGTGAATTATTATTATAATTCACTACATTATTATTCTATAAAGTTTTAAAATATTCTTCTAATTGATTTATTAATTCTTCTTTTGATTCTATTTGATTCATATTTTTCCTAAATTCACTTGAATTTTTTAAATTCTTTGTATACCATGAAATATGCTTTCTAAGTTCTTTTATCGCTATGTCTCCTTTTTCTTGTACAGCTAATTCTATATGTTGTTTTATTGTTTGCAATCTTTCTTCATTTGTTGGTGGTTCTAATTTTTTACCGGTTTTTAAAAAATACT
Organism: uncultured Clostridium sp.; assembly: GCA_900556695.1. GTDB lineage: Bacteria > Bacillota > Clostridia > TANB77 > CAG-508 > CAG-269. The sequence goes on along the minus strand of USQA01000104.1, from coordinate 3,118 downwards.
CTATTTCTCTAAATATCCATGGATTTCCTAAAGCTCCTCTACCTATCATAATTCCATCTACGCCAGTAGTTTGAAACATTTTTAAAGCTGTTTCTTCATCTATAATATCTCCATTTCCTATAACAGGAATATCTACATTTTGTTTAACTTGTTTTATTATTTCCCAATCTGCATTTCCAGTATAAAATTCGCTTCTTGTTCTTCCATGTATAGTAATAGCTGAAATCCCTACCTCTTGTGCAATTTTTGCTACATCTACTGCTACTATATGGTCATTATCCCATCCTTTTCTTATCTTTACAGTTACTGGCACTGATGAATTTTCCACAACTGATTGCATGATTTTTTTTGCTTTCTCCAAGTCTAATAGCAATTTACTTCCATCTCCATTTTTAACAACTTTTGGAGCTGGACATCCCATATTTATATCAATGATATCAGCAAACTCGCTAATATTTTTAGCTGCATATCCCATCGCTTCTTCATCACTACCAAAAATCTGAAAACTTATAGGTCTTTTTTCTCCTTTAGTATTTAGTAATCTTTTAGTTTTATTGTCATTATAAAACATTGCTTTACTGCTTGCCATTTCTGTGCATACCATCCCAGGATTATACTTTTTGCATATAATTCTAAAAGGCATGTTAGTTATACCTGCCATTGGTGCTAATATTAAATTATTTTCAAGTTCTACATTTCCTATTTTTAATTTTTTTAGATACATCTTATTCCTTCTTTTTATTTAACAAATATAGTTTTTTGTCTTTTACTACTTATATTAGCTAATAGTCCTACGCAAATAAAATTAGTAATTAATGAACTTCCCCCATAACTTATAAATGGAAGTGGAACTCCTGTTATTGGTAATAGTCCCATTACCATTCCTATATTTTCTATCATATGAAATAGAAATACTCCGGCAATTCCAGTAGCAATTAAAGAACCTAATTCATCCTTTGCTGTCTTAGCTATATATATACATTTATTTATAAAAAATATATACATTATTATTACTACTCCTGATACAACAAATCCTAATTCTTCTCCTATTACTGCAAAAATAAAGTCAGTAGTTTTAGGATATAAAAATCCTAATTGTGTTTGATTTCCTTTTAAAAATCCCATTCCTGTCAATCCACCAGCTCCTATTGCTAATTTAGATTGAATTATATTATATCCTGCTCCTCTAGGATCTGATTCCGGATTTAAAAATATATCAATTCTTGTTTTCGCATGTTCTGGTAATACAAAATTATATAATAATGGTACTGATACTATTATTAATAATATTATTGAAATAATATATCTTTTGTCAATTCCCGCAGCAACAAGCATTAATGCAGTTGCAACTAAAAAAGCTGCTGCTGTTCCATAATCAGGTTGTTTTATTATTAATAATAGTGGTATTGCTACTGCTACAAATATTATTAATAGCCTTGATGGTTTATTTATATCTTCTACGTATCTTTCTTGTATTTTTGATATTATAAATGCTAAGAATAATATTACCGCTACTTTAGCAAATTCTGATGGTTGGAATGAAAATCCTCCTATGTCAAACCAACTTGTTGCTCCATTTACTGGTTTTGTAAATAATACTGCCACCAGTAATATTAAGAATATTCCATAAAAAATTGGTGATAGTTTTACTAATGTTTCATAATTTGTTAGCATCACTATTACCATTACTATTAAGCTTACTGCAAACCATATTATTTGTTTTTTAAATTCATCATATTCTGTTTCTTGTGTGGCTGAAAATAGTGCAACTATTCCTATTATTGATAGTATTATTGCTACTACTAACAAGCCCCATTCCATATTTTTTAATTCTCTTCTTCTCATTAAATCAACTCTTTTTCTTTTTAATTTTCTGATTTAACTTTTTCTTTATTTTCTTGGTGTTCTTCGTCTTTTGTTTGTTCTGCTACATTACTTTGTTCTTCTTGATTTGTTTCTGTTTTATCAGTTTCTGTTTTTTTGTTTTCTGCTTCTTCTATTACTCCATCTATTATTTCTTGTATTTTTTCTTTTGATTCTTGTTTATTTTCTGTTTTATTTTTTTGCTTGTCCTCTTTTTGTCCTTCTTTTTCTTCTACTTCTTTTTTGCCTATTTTTCTAGCGTCATTTTTTATATTAAGAATAGGAATATTTGCGTATAATGCTGGAGCTCCATTTGTTCCATCTTCATTTTCTTTATTTGTTAGTCTTACATCTATCTCTTTTTCGTCGACTTCTATGTATTTTTTTATTACATCTATTATTTCTTGTTTCATAAGTTCTAAAAAGTCTGCTGAAACATTTGCTCTGTCTTGCATTAATACTAAGTGCAATCTTTCTTTTGCTGCATCTTTTGAACTTTCTTGTATTTTTTTGTTTTCTTCTTTTTTGCCTATATTTTTAAAGAAGTTTACTATGTTTTCAAACATTATTTCCTATCCCTCCACTTGCTAATTATTATTTTTTAAATAGTCTTTTTAGTTTTGCCCAAAATCCTTTTTCTCTACCAGGTATTGTTATTTCTATTTTTTCTCCTAATACTCTTTTTGCAATTTCTATGTATGCTTTTCCTGATGGTGCTTTTTTGTTTTGGATTACTGGTTCTCCTTTATTTGTTTGTGTTATTATGTATTCATCATCTGGTACTACACCTATTAAATCTATTGATAATAGGTCTACTATGTCGTCTACATCCATCATTTCGCCTTTTCTTACCATATTAGGTCTTATTCTATTTATTACTAATTCTGGGTTTTTTATTTCTGATGATTCTAATAAACCGATTATTCTGTCTGCATCTCTTATTGCTGATATTTCGGCTGTTGTTACTACTATTGCTCTGTCTGCTCCTGCAATAGCATTTTTGAATCCTTGTTCAATTCCAGCTGGGCAATCTATTAGTATATAGTCAAATTCTTCTTTTAATTTATCTGTTAATTCTTTCATTTGTTCTTCATTTACAGCGCTTTTGTCTCTTGTTTGTGCGGCTGGTAGTAGGTATAATTCCTTAAATCTTTTATCTTTTATTAATGCTTGTCTTAGTTTACATTTTTCTTCTACAACGTCTACTATGTCATATACTATTCTGTTTTCTAGTCCCATTACTACGTCTAAGTTT
>USQA01000103.1 GCA_900556695.1 uncultured Clostridium sp. | reverse complement strand
TAGTTTTAAAAAATATGCAGCAAATGAAAGTAATCCAAATTGGAATAACATTATATCAAGGTGTACACCTCTTTACAAAAGAGACAATGATATTAGAACAGAATTTGGTAGAGATTATACTAGAATTATACATTGTAATGCTTATAGAAGATTAAAACACAAAACTCAAGTATTCTTTTCTCCTGACAATGACCATATTTGTACAAGAATTGAACATGTTACACATGTAGAATCTATTAGTTATACAATAGCAACATATTTAGGATTAAATACAGAATTAACTAAAGCAATAGCAGTTTCTCATGACATAGGTCATAGTCCATTCGGTCATGTAGGTGAAAGAATTTTATCTAGTTTATCGCAAAAAGATGTTGGAACTACATTCTGGCATGAAAAAAATGGTTTGGATTTTGTAGATTATATTGAATTATTGGAAGATGATAATAAATATAAAAAGAACTTAAATCTTACATATGGTGTAAGAGATGGGATTATATCTCATTGTGGAGAAGTTAGTGAAAATGGTTTAAAACCTAGAACTGAATATATTAATCTTTCTGATTATAAATATCCTAATCAATTTGCCCCTTACACTTGGGAAGCTTGTGTTGTTAAGTTATCTGATAAAATCTCTTATATTGGTAGAGATATTGAAGATGCAATTACTTTAGGAATTTTAGATAATCACTTAGATGAATTATATAAATTATTAGATTCTAAATATACTAAAGATAAAATTAATAATACAATTATTATTAATTATTTAATAACTGATTTATGTGAAAACTCTTCACCAGAAAAGGGATTATGTTTTTCACAAGATGCTTTTAATTTAATTAATAAAATTAATGAATTTAATTATAAATATATTTATAATTGCCAAAGAATACAGCCATCAAATAGATATTTTAATATTGTTTTAACAGAAATATATTCTTTATTAAAATCAACTTTTGAACAAGATCATACATTAGAAAATGTTGAAAATTTAAATAAATTCTACCCTAAATTATATAAAAATTTCTTAAGCTTTTTAAACCATTATTTTGATTTAGGTAACAGAGAAAACTTAAAACTAAAAAATCAAATTGTATTTAATTTGAATAATGAAAAGGAATTTTATAAAGCAATTATATATTTTATCTCTGGTATGACAGATAACTTTGCAATTGAGATATACAATGAAATTATTGGATTTTAGGAGGTATTTATGGACAAAATAGCTATTATATCAGATGTACATGGAAACATAACAGCATTAAATACAGTTTTAAAAGATATCAAAAAACGTAATATAAATAAAATTTTTTGTTTAGGTGATAGTATAATAAAATGCGTTAATCCAGATTTAGTTATAGATAAATTGAAAAAAGTATGTGAAATTATTTTACTTGGAAATTCAGATTATGCAATCTGCAGACCTGAAGTTAAAAACAAAAACTTTTGGACAAGAAATAAAATTGGTGAAGAAAGAGCAAATTTTATTGCAAATCTTCCTGTTTCTCATGAATTTTATATGAGTGGGCATTTAATTAGACTTTTTCATGCTTCACCTTTTAGCTTAGATGATATCTATAATCCTATGTTTTCAAACAAAGGAACTTCTTATCCAGGTAAGGAAATAGAAAATCCTTTAGACCTATTCAAAAACACGGAATTTATAGGTAAAACAGATAAAGATCCAACACCGGATATAGTCGGATATGGTCACATCCATACTCCATGTTTAGTAAGAATAAAAAACAAAACTTTATTCAATCCTGGTAGTGTTGGTGTACCAGTAGAAATGATGAATAAAGATATAGATGACAAAAGTAACAAATTTTCGACTCTTGCATCTTATATAATAATAGAAGGTAATTATAATTCTACAGAACTAGACTCTATATCATTTAATTTAGTAAGACTTCCTTACGATATAACTAAAGAACTTTCTTATCTAGAAAATTCAGATATTCCTAACAAAGAAATGATTATGAGAAGTTTAAAAGGAGCTCTTCCAACTGTATATAAAACCAATTAGGAGTTGAAATTATGTGTAAAAAATTAGAACAGGCAAAGGAAATTTTATCTACATATAACCAAGAACATTTAATATATTTTTATGATGAACTTAATGATGAACAAAAAGATATGTTATTAAATCAAATTATAAAAATAAATTTTGAAGAAATTACTACTTTGTATAATAACTCTATGAAAAATAAACCTTTTATAAAAAATTCAATTTCCCCTTTAGAGCATATTGAAAAGGAGAAACTTTCTTGTGATGAAATTACAGAATATACAAAATTAGGAGATTCTATAATTAGTTCTAATTCTTTTGCTGTAGTCACTATGGCAGGAGGTCAAGGAACTAGATTAGGATATAAAGGACCAAAAGGGACTTACGAACTTCAAACAAAACCATATAAGAAATCTCTATTTGAAATTCAATGTGATAATATAAAAGAAACTAATCACAAATATAATGTAACTATTCCTTGGTATATTATGACGAGTGAGGAAAATAATGAACAAACACAAAAATATTTTCTTGAACATAATTACTTTGATTATCCAAAAATTAAATTCTTTACTCAAGATAAATTGCCTTTAATCACAACAAAAGGTAAATTAATTTTACAAGAACCTTATTTAATAAAAGAAGCAGCTAATGGTAATGGAAATGTTTTTCATTCTATGAAAAAACATAATATAATAACTGATTTAGAAAAAAATAATATTAAATGGGTCTCTTTTGGCGGAATAGATAATGTTTTATTAAAAAATGTAGATCCTTTATTATTAGGATTAACTATTAAAAATAATTATCAGATTGCTTCAAAATCAATTTTTAAAGAAGACCCTTTAGAAAAAACCGCTGTTTATTGTAAAAAATACAATAAACCCGCTATATTAGATTATGATAACATAGATTTAAAATTATCTATGTCAAAATATAAAAATGGAATGTTTAAATATAGAGAAGCAAATATGTTATCTCATTTAATGAGTATTGAAGCTGTAAAAAAGGTTTCTGATATTACTCTTCCATACCACAGAGCTTTTAAGAAAAATCCATTTGTTAACTCTGAAGGAGTTAAAGAAGTTCCAAGTAAACCAAATTCATTTAAATTTGAAAATTTCATTTTTGATGCTTTTTCTTATTTTGATGATATGCTTCTTTTAAGAGTAGATGCTAACAAAGAATTTGCACCTATAAAAGACTTTACAGGAATTTATAATCCTGAAACAGCTTTAGAAAAATATAAAAAACTTCACTAATTTTTGCTTTTAGTGAAGTTTTTTCTGTTTAAATATTTGAAACCACTATAGGGTAATATATATGTAAATAAAGGATGTTTATACTCTTAAATTTATTCTTTTTAACTTTTTTGGATTTTTTCGAACTATAATTCTTAGAAATCAATTTTTAAAATTGTCATTTTATTTGACTGTAATTTTTTATAATATATATTAAATAATGGGGGAATTACTATAGTGGTCTCAAATATTTAAACAGATTTTTAATTTTTGTTAATATAATTATAGATTAAGATTTAAATTATTAATGAATAAAAATTATTGAATTGAAATTATCTAAACGACAATTGGAATTATATACCAATTTACATTTTTTGTCAATACTTTTTTTGAAATTACTATAAAAATTTGCGAATTAAGAATAAAATTAAAAGGTTTTTTCAATAAATTTGCATACTGTATATAAAAAAACATAGCATATTATAATAATACACTATGTTTTTGATTTATTTATCATTTATTCCATAAGAATTTGTTACAGAGTCTCTAAATAAATTTACCTTTGGTGGAAAATAAGTACATAATACAAAACAAGAAAATAAAAACAATAGAATAATCCCAGACAAAACTAAGGTTTTTATATCTGATTCATTTTTTCTTTTCATCAATTTATATGCTATGTACTCTCCTAATACTATACTTATTATAAATATTAATATATCTATAATAAAAGCATTTGTTCCTATTATTCCTGTATAAGTAAAAAACGAAATAACAACAAAACATATAGCTATAAAAATTCCTATTGTTTTTGCTTCTAAATAATTTTTTGTTATATTTTTAACAAAAAAATATTCAATAATTCCAACTATCAACATCGGAAAAAATATTAATTTTAAATGTTCCCATACACTTTCATTTACAGCACTAAAACTTGCTACAAATAAATTTCCATTAGACCATTGATATGTAAAGTGTAATAATGTACCTAAAATTATAGAAATAACTGTTACTAATATCTCTATTTTTAATAATTTGGTCATTTTTATTTCTTTTGCATTTTTTATTTTTTCTCCTATGTAACTAATTTTTGATAGTTCCATATATTATTCCTCCTATTAAAATATATTATATTTGTAATAAATTATTCTATTTTGAGGAATATTTATAACTTTTTTTCATATAATACAATATAAATACTGCAAAACTATTGACAATACTTAATTTAAGTAGTAAAATAAATATTGCAATTGACATCGCGGGGTGGAGCAGTTGGCAGCTCGCAGGGCTCATAACCCTGAGGTCGGTGGTTCGAGTCCATCCCCCGCAACCAAAAATACGAAGCATCTACTTTTAGTAGGTGTTTTTTTATTGCAAA
>USQA01000102.1 GCA_900556695.1 uncultured Clostridium sp. | reverse complement strand
CTTTAATGTACAAAGAACTTGAAGAAAAGATTAAACCTGGAATGACAACATGGGAATTAGATCAAATTGCAGAAAATATGATGAAAAAATTAGGAGCAATACCAGCAGAAAAAGGATATAATGTTGGAATAAGAGGTGTACCACCATATCCAGCTGCAACATGTATATCTGTAAATGATGAAGTTATACATGGAATTCCTTCTAAAAATAATATTATAAAAGATGGAGATATTGTAAGTGTTGATACAGTAGCATTAAAAAATGGATATAATGGAGATGCTGCTAGAACATTTATGGTAGGAAATGTATCAAAAGAAGCAAAGAGATTAGTTGAAGTAACAAAACAAGCTTTTTTTGAAGGTATAAAATATGCAAAACCAGGTTATAGAATAGGTGATGTGAGTCATGCTATAGGAGAATATGTACATTCACAAGGATATAGTGTAGTAAGAGAATTCCAAGGACATGGAATTGGAAAACAAATGCATGAAGATCCAGGGATTCCTAACTATGGAAAAGCAGGAAGAGGAATTAGATTAGAACCAGGAATGACTTTAGCAATAGAACCTATGGTAATACAAGGAAAACCAAATATTTTAGAACTTGATGATGGTTGGACAATTATAACAGAAGATGGAAGTTTGGCTGCACATTATGAAAATACAATTTTAATTACAGAAAAAGAGCCAGAAATATTGACAATACTTTAAATTTGTTATATAATACAATAGTTATTATGTGTCATTGTCTAAAAAAACAGATAATGACAATAAATTCTTGAAAAATAGGAGGTAAAAAATGTCAAAAGAAGATGTTATAGAAGTTGAAGGTACAGTTGTAGAAAGCTTACCAAATACTAATTTTAAAGTAGAACTTGAAAATGGACATCAAATATTAGCTCATATTTCAGGAAAGTTAAGAATGAATTATATAAAAATTTTGCCAGGAGACAAAGTTAAAGTAGAACTTTCACCATATGACTTAACAAGAGGAAGAATTACATGGAGAGCAAAATAAATATATAAATATTTAGAAATTAACCCATTAATATAAAATATATAAGTCTTAGTACTTGTATAAAATAGCCAAGGAGGTGTAGATATGAAAGTTAGAGCATCAGTAAAGAAAATATGTGACAAATGTAAAATTATAAAAAGAAAGGGTAAAATTAGAGTTATCTGTGAAAACCCTAAACATAAACAAAGACAAGGTTAATCCTTAAATTTAGTTAATAACACAAATTAGGTAGCGGCTGTGTATATTTTTAAATATATACATATCTATTTGTGTTTATATATATGTTTTAAATATCTTAAAGATCGAAGGAATGTTGTGGAGCGACATTTCATTAGATGCATTTCACCTTTAATTTATTTAGGACAAACAAATAAATAATAAAAATAAACAAATTATTTTGGAGGTGCAAAAAAATATGGCTCGTATAGCAGGAGTAGATTTACCTAAAGAAAAAAGAGTTGAAATAGGACTTACATATATTTATGGAATAGGTGTATCAAGTTCTAGAAAAATTCTTGAAAAGGCTGGTGTAAATCCAGATACTAGAGTAAAAGACTTAACAGATGATCAAGTAAATGATATTAGAAAGGTTATTGACGAAACATATACTGTTGAAGGTGACTTAAGAAGAGAAGTAGCTCTTAATATAAAAAGACTTACTGAAATCGGATGTTATAGAGGACTAAGACATAGAAGAGGTTTACCAGTTAGAGGACAAAGAACAAAAACTAATGCTAGAACTAGAAAAGGTCCTAGAAAACTTGTTAGTAGAAGCAAAAAATAAAATTAATTTTATAATAATATGAAAAACGTCGAAGTAAAATTCAGAATTAAATTTTGAATAAGGAGGAGTTAAGCAAAATGGCTAAAAATGTAACAACTAAAAAAGTAGCTAGAAGAAATAGAAAGAACATAGAAAAAGGTTCAGCACATATTCATTCTAGTTTTAATAATACAATAGTTACAATAACAGATACTCAAGGAAATACTATATCATGGGGAAGTGCTGGAGAATTAGGATTTAAAGGTTCTAGAAAAAGCACACCATATGCTGCAGGTCAAGTTGCAGAAACAGCTGCAAAAACAGCAATGGAACATGGTTTAAAAACTGTTGAAGTATTTGTTAAAGGACCAGGTTCAGGAAGAGAAGCTGCAATTAGAGCACTTCAAACAGCTGGACTTGAAATAAGTGCAATAAAAGATGTAACACCAATACCACACAATGGTTGTAGACCACCAAAAAGAAGAAGAGTTTAATATAAAAGAGGGTAAACACTAATTCATAAAGAAAATAATATAAAGTTATTTTTAAGTGAATAAGTACATAGATAAAAAAAGTGAATCCCTTGTCATTAGAAAAAGAAAGGAGTAAAAAAATGGCAAGATATAAAGATGAACAATGTCGTAGATGCCGTAGAGAAGGACAAAAATTGTTCTTAAAAGGTGAAAGATGTTATACAGATAAATGTAGTATATCAAGAAGAAATTATGCACCAGGTGAACATGGACAAAAAAGAGCAAAACTTTCTGAATACGGAACTCAATTAAGAGAAAAACAAAAAACAAAAGCATATTATGGAGTTGGAGAAAAACAATTTAGAAAATATTTTGAAATGGCTTCAAACAAAAAAGGAGTAACAGGTGAAAACTTATTACAAATTTTAGAAAGTAGATTAGACAATGTTGTATATAGATTAGGATATGGAACATCAAGAGCTCAAGCTAGACAATTTGTAAATCATGCTCAATTTGAAGTAAATGGTAAAAAAGTTAATATACCATCTTATTTAGTAAAACCAGGTGATATAATAACAGTTAGAGAAAGTAAAAAAGATAACGCTACATTAAAATTAAATGCTGAAGAAACAGAAAAAAGACCAGTTCCAGCTTGGTTAGAAAAAGATAGTAAAAACTTAAGTGGTAAAGTAATAAAATTAGCATCTAGAGAAGATATTGATATTCCAATTGAAGAACATTTAATAGTAGAGCTTTACTCAAAATAATAGATAAAGTAAAAAAAGAGATAAAAGGTTTAATCAAAACTTTAAAAATTTTACTTATAAAACTTATAAAGTTTTTAATGAGATATATTCTCGAATATTAGGAGGTAAAAATGATAGAATTTGAAAAGCCAAATATTGAATGTCTAGAGGTTGATGATGTAAAAAATTATGCTAAATTTGTATGTGAACCATTAGAGAGAGGTTATGGAATAACTATAGGAAATTCTTTAAGAAGAATTTTACTTTCATCACTTCCAGGATGTAGCATAACAAGTGTAAAAATTGACGGAGTATTACATGAATTTTCTACAATACCAAATGTTGTAGAAGATGTGCCAGAAATAATAGTAAACTTAAAAAATGTAAGATTAAAATTTAGCGAAAATGAAGAAAAAGTATTAAGAATTGATTATAAAGGTGAAGGAGAAGTTACAGCAGGGGATATAATAACTGATGGAACAGTAGAAGTATTAAATCCAGATTTACATATAGCAACAGTTTCAAAAGGTGGAACTTTGAAAATGGAAATGACTGCTGACAGAGGTAGAGGATATAACTCAGCAGAAAAAAATAAAAAACCAAATCAAGATATATCTGTACTTCCAATAGACTCTATTTATACACCTGTTAAAAAAGTAAATTATCAAGTTGAAAATACTAGAGTAGGACAAATGGTTGATTACGATAAACTTGTAATAGAAGTTTGGACAGATGGAAGCTTAAAAGCACATGAAGCTTTAAGCTTAGCTGCAAAAGTAATGACAGGACATCTAGAATTATTTATAGATTTATCTGAAGCTACTAAAAACACACAAGTTATGGTAGAAAAAGAAGAAGATAAAAAAGAAAAAGTCTTAGAAATGTCAATAGAAGAATTAGAATTATCTGTAAGATCATTCAATTGCTTAAAAAGAGCAGGAATATCTACTGTTGAAGATTTAACAAGTAAAACAGAAACAGATATGATGAAAGTAAGAAACTTAGGTAAAAAATCATTTGACGAAGTAACAGCAAAATTACATTCATTAGGATTAGATTTTGCAAACGAAGATGAATAATAAAACATTAATAAAGGAAGGTGAAAAGAATTGGCTACTAACAGAAAATTAGGAAAACCAACAGATATAAGAATGTCAATGCTAAGAACATTAACAACAGACCTAATTATGCATGGTAAAGTAGAAACTACTTTATCAAGAGCAAAAGAAGTTAAATCAATAGCTGATAGTTTAATCGCTTTAGCAATAAAAGAAAAAGATAACTTTGAAATGGTTGATGTTAAAGTTGTAAAAGCTAAATTAGATTCAAAAGGAAATAAAGAAACTGAATTAGTAAAAAGCAAAAACGGAAAAGAATATTTAAAAGTAGTTAAAGAAGAAACTACTGAAAAAAGACAAAAAGATATGCCAACTAGATTAAATGCTAGAAGAAAAATGATGAAAAAATTAAACAAAGTTAAAGATAGTGAAGGTAACAACATAGATTTACCATCAAAATTATTTAACGAAATAGCTCCAAAATACGCTGGTAAAAACGTAGGTGGATATACTCGTATTATTAAAGTAGGTCCAAGAAGAGGAGACGGAGCAGAAGTTGCAGTATTACAACTTATATAGTTTATAAAAGGGGGAATTTAGATTATAAATTCTCTTTTTTTATTTTATTAAATTTTAAATTAATTAAATATTAGCTATATTTTTAATTAATAGTAAACTAATATTTTGA
>USQA01000101.1 GCA_900556695.1 uncultured Clostridium sp. | reverse complement strand
TTTTTTTGTTCCTATGTAACCAACAATTCCACACATAGTAAATCCTCCTTTTAAAATATAAGTTTATGGAATTGAAAGTATGCAAATACTTAAATATATTAACTTTTGTTACAATATTGCTATTGCTTTTTACGTTAATATTATGACTTTAAGTAAAAGCCACTAGAGCATCCGCCGAATTTTTCGATAACTCTAGACCTCGTCAACACTATTTTTAGTGTCCTGGCGCTTATTTTTAATATTTTACTCCTTTCTTTAATAATATTGCATTCTTTCAATTTACTTTATTATATTACAACAAAATTAAAAATGTATCAAGTCTTAGTCTTTTATTTTTAAATAATATTAAATTACAAAATAGTATATATTTAGGAAATGTATTTTCTAAGTTGTGAAAAGAGCAAAGAAAAATTCTAAAAATTATTGTGAAATTTTGGTGAATTTTATTGTATATTTTTTTTGAATTGGTATATAATCTATATAAATTGAAAGGAGAGGATATTATGGATAGAAAAATTAAGGTAGTTCAATATGGAGCTGGAAAAATGAGTGTATATACAATGAGGTATGTATATGAAAAAGGTGCAGAAATTGTAGGAGCAGTTGATACAAATCCTGATGTTATAGGAAAAGATATTGGAGAGATAATTGGAAGTGAAAATAAAGGAGTAAAAGTAGTTTCTTTAGAAGAAGCGGAAAATATGATGAAAGAAACTAATCCTGATATTGCGATAGTAACTACTATGAGTTTGTTTAGTGATGTAGAAGAATCTTTAATGTTATGTGCTAAATTAGGTATAAATGCTATTACAACATGTGAAGAAGCTTTTTACCCAATGAATTCTAATCCAGTAGCAACAAAGAAAGTTGATGAATTAGCAAAACAAAATGGTTGTACAATCACAGGAAGTGGTTATCAAGATATATATTGGGGACAACTTATATCAAGTATAGCTGGTTCAACACATCAAATAACTAAAATAAAAGGAAGCTCAAGTTATAATGTAGAAGATTATGGTATTGCTTTAGCTAAAGCTCATGGAGCAGGTCTAACACTAGAAGAATTTGATAAACAAGTTGCTTCAGTAGATAGAATTTCAGATGAAGAAAGACAAGAGATGATAAATAAAGGAGAATATTTACCATCATATATGTGGAATGTAAATGGATGGTTATGTGCAAAATTAGGATTAACTGTAAAATCACAAACACAAAAAACAGTTCCTCAAACACATACAGAAGATATTGCATCATCAACATTAAACATGACAGTAAAAGCAGGAGATGCAACAGGAATGAGTGCTGTAGTTACAACTGAAACAGAAGAAGGAATAACAATAGAAAGTGAATGTATTGGAAAGGTATATTCAAAAGATGACTTTGATAAAAATGAATGGACAATTATAGGAGAACCAAATACAACATTAGTAATCAATAGACCTTCAACAGTTGAACTTACATGTGCAAGTATTGTAAATAGAATTCCAGATGTAATAAATTCAAGACCAGGATATGTTCCAACAGAAGAAATGGGAGAATTAAATTATAGAGTTAAACCATTAAATGAATATGTGAAATAAAAATGTGGTATATAAAGCTTATGGCAGTCATATATAGATATAGTTAAAGATGTGTTATTTTTGACACATCTTTAATTTTTATGATTGATAAATTTAGAAAAGTATAGTAAAATAAGTGCAAATAATACATACATTAAAAAATATGGAAGATTAGTTTTTGTATTAAAAAATAAGGGGAAAATGAATATAGAAAAGGTAAATCCCAATATTAAGTATATATATCATTATACATTAAAGAAAAATGTTAAAAAAATTTTAGCAGAACAAGAAATAATTTCAAAAGATCAATATGTATTTTTTACTAAAGGATTCTATAATTGCATTTGAAAGAGAAATGATGCAAGAAAATAAATTATATATTGATGTAAATGGAAATTTAAGAAAAAGAAAGAAATGTAATAAAAATGATTATTGTATTTTAAAAATTCCATATAAAAATGACAATCAGTTTTTTAAATTTAGTTTTGAAAATCAAAGTAAAGAGTCAATTTATACAATATCAATAAGTCATAAAGGTTCATATCAATTTAAAGAAGCAAAAGTATTAGAATTTCCTGAAAACAGAAAAACAAACATATGTAGATGACAATTCTTTAAACAAAATTAGTGTTAAAAGTCCATATACAGTTGGAAAAATGAAAGAAGCAATAGGAACTAATAAAACAGTATTTTTTAATAATGAAAAGCTTCAAGATGATAAATCTTTATTAGATTTAAATTTGAGCAAAAATGATAAAATTCAAGTATTTTCTAAATACAATTATATAGAAGATATAAATGGAGTAAAAATACCTTTTGCATTAGAATCAGGAGATTCAATAGATAATGTTAAAGAAAAATATTCTAAAAAAACTAATATTCCACAAAATAAAATAATCATAAAATATAATGGTAGAGTATTAAATGAAGGAAGAACATTAGCAGATTATAATATACAAAAATATGAGACACTAAGTGCTTATATAAAAGTTGATATTAATACAAGTGTAGAAGAGGGAAAAGGGAGTATAAAAAGTTCACAAGACACAGCTATATCAGGAGAAGAAATAACAATTACATTAAATCCAGAATCAGAGTATGAAATTGATAAAGTAATTGTAAATGGAGCAGATAAAACTAATGAAGTTCAAAACAATGAATTAAAAATTATATGCAATACTAAGGATATTAATGTAAAAGTTAAATATAAACAAAAGGCGAAAGTATCAGAAGAGCTAAAAGAGCAAATAAGAGATAACATAGAAAACAAAGAAAGTATTAATAATCCTGAAACGGGTGATAATATAATTATATATATAGTTACTTTTATTACATCTTTTCTAGGAATATGCATAGGTAAATTTAAGAAAAATAAACATTAATTATGTGCATTTTTAAGATTCCTTTTTTATCTATTTTTGCTAAGAAACTTTAGATTTAGTAATAAAAGCTTGATTTTCTAGTATATATATGTTAAAATAATATTATCTTATATTAAGAGAGGTGAAAACTTAAAAGATTTAATTTTAAGTAAAATTATGAAAAATCAAACAACTGAAATCAAAGAAAATAAAATAAATATTATAACAGTGTTAAAACAAATATTTTGGGATTCAGAAAAAGAAGAAATAGATGATATCTCAGAAATAGCTAATGTTAGTGAAAAAGAATTAAAAGAACTACAAGCTTCAAATAAAAGATTGAAGAAATTAGAAGAAGAATATAGTGTAGAACCCAAAAAAGAAAAGAAAGCTAAAAGAAAATCAACAATGGTAAAAAATACAACTATATCAAAAGTTCAAAATAATCCTAAAAGTAAAGAAAAAGCTAAAGAAGATGATGATAAAATACAAGAAATTTAAATTTCTTGTATTTTTATCTTGACAAAAGGACAAACTACCATTATAATAATAACGTTAGAAAAATGGCGAAGTAGCTCAGTTGGCTAGAGCATTCGGTTCATACCCGAAGGGTCATGTGTTCGAATCACATCTTCGCTACCAAATAAAATAATAAAAAATAGTCAGATATTTTAATATTTGGCTATTTTTTGTGTTCAAAAATATATATGAAAATCATTTTCTAAACTCTTTACAAATCAAAAATATAGTTTCGTAAAACAAATATTTTTAATAGACAAGTCGGTGGTAAAATTACATCAAGACAAAAGAGAGGTGAGGAAATGATAGATACAATTTGCAATTTCCTAACTGAAAGAATTAGAAAAGAAATGCCAGACATAGATGATGAAAGAGCAGAAGTAATAAATTATGGCTTGCAAAATATAGTAGGGGAAATACCAAAAATATTTATAATGTTAGCAGTAGCTTATATATTAAAAGTATTTTGGCTATCATTATTTACATTAATTGTGATAACACCATATAAATCTGCATCTGGAGGGGTACATTTAAAATCACATATAGGTTGTATCATTTTTACAAATTTATTTTATTGTTTAATACCTTTTGTTTCACAATTATTTGTATTATCAACTGAGTTGAAATATATAATTGTAGCTATAGTTTGGATATTTGGAATAATAATGATAAAAATTTATGCACCAGCAGACACAGAAAATGTTCCAATATTATCTAAAAAAGATAGAAAAAGAAATAAAATATTGTCATATGTAACGTTTTCAATAGCATTAGCTGCAACATTATTTATAAAAGACAATACTTTATCAAATATAATAATAATATCTTATTTTGTACAGACATTAACAATTACCAAAATAGCATATATATTAGCAAAAAATAAATATGGATATGAAGTATATGGAAATACTTCTGAAGAAATTGTTTAATACAATATATATACCGGTTAATATATTGTATTATATATTTTTTTTACTAGGGAGGGATTTATATGTTAAAATTCTTAGCAAAAACAGCAGAAAAATATGCAAAAGTTACAAATACGGCTTGTCTTGTAATGGTAATATTTCATCAACCTAAAATGCCAGCTTGTATGATAAAAAAAGACTAATACATTATTAACATTGGTAAAAATAGGACGACAATTGTTTTTACCAATGACATATAACTTAAAAGTTATACATACAATCCTATAACAAAAAAGCAACTTTTTAAAGTAGTTTTTTTGTTAGTTTTTTATAAAATTATTTATAATATATTTCTAATTGTTGAGAAAAATATTTATTGTTTTTAGAAGTATATAAATTTATATTACTATTTTTCTTTATTAGTTTACGAACTTCCC
>USQA01000100.1 GCA_900556695.1 uncultured Clostridium sp. | reverse complement strand
GAGCAGGACAGATCCTGATTGTGGTTATATCCATCAAAAACGCAAAAAAGGGCTCAGATATTTTCCCGAAATGACAATAGATACTCAACATGGTATTATTACAGGAGTGGACTGCTATCCTGGCGGGTAAAGGTAATTCGATATTATATTAAAATATTTAAAGGAGCAGCCCTGCAAAGAATATGATAAAGGTGGGATTATGTGATACCTATATATTTAGATATCATAAAGGAAGCTAAAAGTGCAATTAATAAAAATATATGGTATATGTTTGAATTGTTGGAAACGTGTTGTGAAGGTTTGAGTTATGAGGAAATTTTAAGCGATATTTTTCCTAAATATATAATAGATACAAATTTTGAAAAGTGCGTGAGGACAGTAAAGGCACTTCATAATATGGCTATAGATAACTATGATAGAGATGAGTTGACATCTTTTTACGAGTTGACATTATATCATACAATTCTGTGGTGGATTGATGTAACGGATGATGTTCCGTTGGATGAAATACCGAGAAATTTGTGTATCGATAAACAAGGGATGGATATGTACGATTATCTGAATAATGTAGATAATTATTTAGATTTTATGTTTCAGGATTGGGATTTTCTATCTGTAGAAGAAATATATTCAATATATAGAACGAAACCTCAAGTGTTGGAAAACTTTTTGCATATAGATATAGAACGATATATCGAATTAATGCCAATAGATATACAAGAAGAATATAATAAACAAATAGAAAGGCAACAAAGGGCGATGGATAAAAGAAATATGACGGTGAATATAAGTGGTGGACAAATTAATATTGCAAAAGATAATGCAACAATATATGCTACACAAAATAGTGGACTAGGCGGAAGTGAACTTGATATTATTATACAAGGAATAGAAGATAATTTATCAGGTTTAAAGAAAGAGGATGCCGATGAAATTCAAGATGTGCTGGAGCAAGTAAAAGATGAATTAACTAAAATAGAGCCGAAGAAAAGTCGCTTACAGAACTGTGTCAAAATTATTGCCCCTATGATTACTATTGCGAATGGTATTCCGGGATTAGCTACTAATTTGCAGAAATTCCAGGATTTTATCATTCAGTATATAAGTAAATTGTAAAAATAGTAGAGGTACTTTATGAGAAAAGACAGTGAACTGTTTTTGAGAAAATGTTTACAATACAAAGATGAAACAGGGAAAAAGGTATTTGAGTTGGATATTACCTGTTTTCCTGAAATTCCAAATTTAGAAGTAGAAATAGAAGACATTTTTGACGAATTAAAAAGTAAGAAATGTATATCTAAGAAAAGTGAAATTTTAGGGCAAACAATTAAAGTATATCTTACTTTAGATGGAATAACTTATTTTAAGAATGAAAATACGAGAAAAAAACAAGGAGATATTTTTATTTTTAGTGGTAAGCAAATAAATATTGCAACAGATAATGGAAAAGTAGATGCAAAGCAATATGAAAATGTTACAAAGGATACTCCTAAAACAATTGTAATTGAAGATAATAAGAATACAAGTTCGGCCGTCCCTGATAGTTCGGAGAATAAATTACTTTGGCTCTTTATAATAGGGCTATTTGTTCTTACAGATATATATTTAGATTATCGTTTTCAAGTGCAGATGGGATTAGCCATTGCTTCAATAGTGATAGAAGTTATTACCCATTTGGTATATTACAATAGTAAAAAAACGCAGTTAATATATGGTAAAAATATAAAAGAAATGCTGTATTTTAACATGTTTTCGATTTTGTGCATTTTGCTATTGATTGGAGTTATCAATAGCCCGATATATACATCAAAAATAAATTTAGACAGTTTTAATCAGAGTATTGATAATGAAGGAATAGGTGTGGATTTTTTTAATTTTCAATGTACGAATTATGCGTTGTTTCAAGTGGTAGGAATGTTATTTCTTGCGTTGTTATTGTTCCGCATAATTTGTTCAAATATTTATATTATTGCGGTAACTAATATTTCTACAGGTAGAAGAGGAAAATTGTTTTGGAATAATTTATTTAAATTGACGTATAAAAGAGGAGTAAAATGGAAAAGGCAAGTGGCGGCTGATGTATTTATTCTAGTTATTGGTGTTTTATCAGTAGCTGGAATCATACCTTACATAATAAATGTATTATATAGAATGTAAATATTATTCGTATGCGGTAAATAGGTTCTTTGGAAATTAAATAGAGTTCACAAATTGATTAAAATATAGTATAATACAAGAAACGAAAACGAGGAGGGGAATAAGTGAAAATATTGATTGACGATATTAAGCTGAACCTTCTCTTAGAACAAAAGAAGCAGTTTATTGGAAGAAAAGTCGCGTGGGATAGCGTTCTTTCTGCATTTTCCTTTCTTATTTCTGTGTTACTTGCCTCATATAGTGATTTTCTAGGAATATCAGGAACTGTATTTAAAACTGTTTTTGTGTTACTAGGAATAGGATTTTCTGCTAAGAGTATTTTTGATATTGTGAAGAGTTCGAAGAATAATTATAATTTTTCGGACTTGTTGAAGGATATTAATCAATTGAATGAAATTGTACATGGCCATTCCATTGTTGTGATAAAAGATACATTTCACAGATTCCCTAACAGATTTTTGGTATATGAAGACAATCGATGGAATTGCAATTTTTTTGTAAATTATAAAGATAATCCCAATAATGAAGCATTTATTATAAATCATATTTCTAGTGAACTAAAAATTGAGGTAGATGATATTAAACTTTCTTTTATAGCACAGAAAATACATGAGAAGTATTCGGAGACTGCGAAAGAAAGGAAAGTGTATAGCCATAAGTTTTATTTGGCTACAATTAGCAATTTTCCGGAAGATATGGAAAAAGATTCTTTTGAATTTGATGGTCGCTTGTATCATTGGAAGAGTATTGCTGAATTGGAACGGGATAAGGATGTTCAAAGGAAAAATCTTGATATATTGAATTATGTAAAAGAATTATTTTAAACTCACAGGTGCTTCTGTATAAAACGGAGCAAGATTGCCACCTGCATTGATTTTTTTCCTGCCATCGTAATGGAAATCTCTTGCTAGTGTAATGCACTAGATTGCTACGCAAAGGAGATTATAGATAAATGGGCAAGAAAAAAACAAGTATTTCAAATTATAATCCATATTGTCTTGTGTAGTGGACAAGCATTTTTGTAACGCTTGTGGGACTATGAGGCAATGTAAAACTTTTTAGAACAATATGTAACTGAAAGGTTCTTCTATGCTAAAATATAATTCATAGGAGGGCCTTTTATTATGGCAAGACAAAAGAACCCATGTATAAGAAAACTTTTATTACTACATGTGCCGCCAATTGGAAGGCTACGGAATGGAGGTTTTTATGAATGATTTTGATTATATCGATTCGATAGTAGAAATCGTAATAAGTATAGCAGCACCATTAATAATTGGATATGTAACGAATAGAAAATCACAAGAGGAGAGTGTGTTTTTCTCTTATATAACGTTAGAAGAAGAAAAATTTGTGACGAAAACTAAAATAAAAAGTAACATATTAATGGTTATCTTTGTATTTTTGTATTTTGTATTTGTATTCAATAATACTTTATATGATCTGCCTATTAAGGTAGATATTGTTGAAAAAGCAAAAAATGTTGGTTTGATTGTCTTATGTTTGTTAATGATTGTCCAATATCTATGTAATAATATTTTTGCTTTTTTAAATATTGGTTTCTTAGACAAAAAAATAAAAAAACAAAATAGAAATCTAACCGGTTTTAATGAGATAATTAATTCTATTATTTTGGGAATATATGTAATATATTTTATGATTTTTATATTGTTTAGAGATAATAAAAATATGATATTTTTAAGTGGATACACCGCATTGTTAATAACCATAGGATTAGAGATGGTGTATAATTCCTTTATTTCTTTGTATGTTAAGCTGCGTCGTTGGTATCACGTTAGTGAGATTAATATAAGTATTAAAACGAATAGTCAAGTATATAAGAATGTATTTAATTATAAGAAAAAAGATGATATGATTATTATTGTTTATGAACAAGAAAAAGTATCAAAAAGTGTAAGTATACCGGTTGATGTTGTTGAATCTATAACGAAAATAATAGATGTTGAAAATACGTTATTACGTATTATGTTAGAAAAAGAGGAAAAGATAAAGAAAGATATGAAAAGCGAAAATGAATTATTAAAATTTTGGAAAGATTTTATAAGGAAAAATAAAGGAATTGCTATAACCGGAATAACGGCCTTTATTTATTGTATTGCCTGTGTTATTTTTAAATGCGACGCAGACCTAAATGTTGATGCAAGGTTATATCCATGGGGAGATTTTGGGTATAATATTGCAATTTCTATAATTGCTGCAGTTATATTTTATGTTGTACAAGTTTACACTCTGGAGAGGAAAAGAGAGCAGATATTGAAGAAATATGCAAAACGTTATATAAAAGAAAAATTAGATGGTGTAGGATGTCATCAGGAAGTGTTCGATAATAATGCACTGACCGCAATTATCAACGCATCGAATGGTATTCCTCGAATGATCAATCAAATCTGTAATAAAAGTTTATTGATTGGTGAGCAGAAGCAGGAAATGATAATCAGTATGGAAACTGTAATGGATGCCATAAACGACAATGAATTGAGTTAGAGGTCAATAGAATGATATTAGAAACAAACCAAATGATCATATATGAAACAGGATCCGCATCAAGAAAAAGTGAAATTGCCGAATTAAAAGAAGTGCATTTTGAAGGAAGTGTTGATTTTAAAGTAACTGTTGAAGATAGCGTTAACTTAGAACATACTTATCTATGCCATTTAGTA
>USQA01000099.1 GCA_900556695.1 uncultured Clostridium sp. | reverse complement strand
AGTTATAATCTAAACTATATACAATAATTTATTCTTTTATAGATAGGAGAAACTCATATGAAATTAGAACAAAATGATAAATCACTTTTATTTTCTGAAACAACAATACCAGATATATTTTTTTCTGAATATCTTTCAGAATTGCCTAGTGATTATTTAAAAATATATTTATATATAATGTTTTTATCTAAATATGGAAAAGATATAAAATTAAACGATTTATCTAAGAAATTAAATATACAATTAAAAATAATTAATGATGGATTAAAGTATTTAGAAGAACGTAAATTACTAACCAAAAAAACGAATGGATATATTATTAATGATATTCAAGAAATAACATTACACAATTTATATACTCCTAACTTAACCATGTCAAAAGAAAAAATTGAGCAAAACTTTAAGAATCAATCAAGAGCAAAAGCTATAGAACATATTAATAATATGTATTTCCAAGGAATTATGGGACCATCATGGTATAATGATATAGATTTATGGTTCAAAAAATTTGGATTTGATGAACAAGTAATGATAGCCTTATTTGACTATTGTTATAAACGTAGCGCTTTACACAGAAACTACATTCAGGCTGTTGCAGAATCATGGGGAACAAATAAAATAAAAACATGGAATGATTTAGACAGATACTCTGAAAAGCAAGAAAATTTAAATAAATTCAAAAAAACTATTGCCAAAAAACTTGGAAAACATAATGGACTTACTCAATACGAAGAAGCTTATATTGAGAATTGGGTTTTAAATTACCAATATGATATGGACATAATAGAAATTGCATTAAAAAGAACTACTTATAAGCAAAACCCTACTTTTGAATACATAAATAATATAATAACTGATTGGCATGAAAGAAAATTAAAAACTCCTTCAGAGGTTAATGCTTTTATGGAACAACGTAAAAAACAAGAAAAAAATACAAAAAATTTAAAAAATACTACAACAAAAGCAAGTTATGAACAAAGAAATTATGATAATTTAGATTTTCTTTATGCTAATAATAAAAATGCTTAATTATAAATAATAAGGAGAATTAAATGGCTAATGAAATTTTAAATTCTTTATTAAAAGAATATGAACAAAAAAAATTAAGAGCAGAAATGGATGTAGAAACTAGAAAAACACAATTATATAAAGACATCCCTAGGTTAGAAAGAATAGAAGAAGAATTAAGTAATTATTCTATTTCTACAGCAAAGTCCATTTTAGCTAATAATAAATCAACAAATTCTTTAGAATCTTTAAAAGACAAAATAAATGACTTAAAAAGGGAAAAAGAAAAAATACTAAAATCTAATAATCTTGATATTGATTACTTAAAACCATTTTACGATTGTCAAATTTGTAAAGATACTGGTTATATTATGGACAATAATTATAAAACCCAAATGTGTTCATGTTTAAAACAAAAATTACTTGACTATTCTTTTAATAAATCAAATATGTCAACTTTTAAAAAAGAAAATTTTGATAATTTTAACATTGATTTATTTTCAGATATAGCTAATAAAGAAAAATATAAATATGATATATCACCAAGAGAAAACATTACCGAAATAAAAAATAGATGTATAGACTTTATAGAAAACTTTGACAATCCTGATAATAAAAACTTATTATTTATCGGAAATACTGGTTTACGGTAAGACTTTTATGTCTAATTGCATTGCTCAAGAAATGTTACGTCAAGGAAAAACTGTTCTTTATCAAACAGCTCCTATACTTCTTGAAAGTATAATCGATTATAAAATGAGTAAAAACAAAAACTCAATTGATAATATTTATAAATCTATATTAGAAGCAGACCTACTAATAATTGATGATTTAGGAACAGAAAGTTTAAATAGTATGAAATTAAGTGAACTATTTACAGTTATAAATACAAGAATTTTAAATTTAAATAATAAAATTACAAAAACTATAATATCTACAAACCTAAATATTAATGATATATTTAGAAATTATGAAGAAAGAATTGGATCTAGAATCGCAGGATATTATGATATTTATTATTTTTTCGGAGATGATTTAAGATTTAAAAAATAACATAAAAAAATAAAACCAAAAGAAAAATTCTTTTGGTTTTATTTTTTTATTTATTCTTCAATTTCCATATCTGGTCTTAAAGTTTCTATACTTACAACTTTTCCACCATCACTTGTTCTCATTAATGTAACACCTTGTGTAGATCTTCCTAAAATACTTACATCTTTAACATTAAGTCTAATAATTGTTCCTGTATCTGTAACAAGCATAACATCATCATTTTCTCTAGCAATTCTTACTCCAACGATTTCACCTGTTTTTGGTGTTATTTTATATGTAATAACTCCTTTTCCACCTCTATTTTGAACTCTATATTCATCTAATTCTGTTCTTTTTCCGAAACCATTTTCAGTAATTGCAAGTAATGTAGCCTTTTCTTCGCTTATAACAGATTCCATTCCTATAACTTCATCATCATCATTTAATCGTATTCCTATAACTCCTTGAGAAACCCTTCCCATAGGTCTAACATCTTTTTCATCAAAAGTTATACATAAACCTTTTTTAGTAACTAAGACTACATTGTCTTGTCCATCTGTTAATCTAACTTCTATTAATTCATCATCTTGTTTTAATGTTATTCCTTGAAGTCCTGTTTTTCTTGCTGAATTATATTCTGATAAAGCTGTTTTCTTTATTAATCCATGTTTTGTAGCCATTAATAAATATTTTCCTTCAGCAAAGTTTTGAATAGGTATAACTGCTGATACTTTTTCTCCAGGATCTAAGCTTAATAAATTAACAATTGCTGTTCCCTTAGCAGTTCTACCTGCTTCTGGAACTTCGTATCCTCTTAATTTATATAGTTTTCCCTTATTAGTAAAGAATAAAATTGTATCATGAGTTGATGCTGTAAATATTTGTTTTACAAAATCATCTTCTCTCGTTGTCATTCCTGTAATTCCTTTTCCACCTCTTCTTTGACTTCTATATGTATCTATTGGCAATCTTTTTATATATCCAAAGTGTGTTAAAGTAATTACTGTTTGTTCTTCTTTTATTAAATCTTCGATATCAATTTCGCCCTCTGCAGCAACAATTTTTGTCTTTCTTTCATCTCCGAATTTATCTCTTATCTCTATTAATTCTTCTTTAATAATATCAAAAACTAATTTTTCACTAGATAAGATTTCTCTTAAATGTTTTATTAATGCCATTAATTGTTCATATTCTTCTTCTATTTTTTCACGTTGCAATCCTGATAATGTTTTTAATCTCATATCCAAAATTGCTTGTGCTTGTATATCAGATAAACCAAATCTATCCATTAATCTTTCTTTTGCATCATCATATGATGAACGAATAATATTAATAATTTCATCAATATTATCTAAAGCAATTTTTAAACCTTCTAAAATATGAGCTCTTGCTAATGCTTTGTCTAAATCAAATTTAGTTCTTCTTAAAATTACATCTTTTCTATGATCTATATAACAATCTATACATTGTCTTAGTGTTAATATTTTAGGTTCACCATTAACTAATGCAAGCATTATAATACCAAATGTTGTTTGCATTTGTGTATGTTTAAATAATTGATTTAATACAACTTGAGCATTAGCATCTCTTTTTAATTCAATTACAACTCTTACTCTGTCTTTTCTATCAGACTCATCTCTACATTCTGAGATACCTTCTATCTTCTTTTCTTTTGATAAATCTGATATTGCTTTTATAAGATTTGCTTTATTTACTTGATAAGGTAATGAAGAAACTATAATTCTTTGTCTGTTACCACTCATCTCTTCAATATCTGTTTCAGCTCTTAATGTTATTTTTCCTCTACCTGTCTTATATGCTTGTTTTATTCCTTCAATTCCAAGTATAATTCCTTCTGTTGGGAAATCAGGTCCTTTTATAACTTCCATTAAGTCTTCATCTGTTACTTCATCTTCATCAATAATTTTTATTATTCCATTAATTACTTCTGTTAAATTATGTGGTGGTATATTTGTTGCCATACCTACGGCAATACCTGATGATCCATTAATTAATAACGCTGGTATTCTTGCTGGTAAAACTGTTGGTTCTTGTAGTCTATCATCATAGTTTGGCATAAAATCTACAGTATTTTTTTCAATATCTGTTAACATATATGAAGAAATTTTAGACATTCTTGCTTCTGTATACCTCATCGCTGCTGCTCCGTCTCCATCAACAGATCCAAAGTTTCCATGTCCATCAATCAACATATATCTCATTGAAAAATCTTGTGCAAGTCTTACCATTGCATCATATACAGAACTATCTCCATGTGGATGATATCTACCTAAAACAGATCCAACTGTGTTAGCACATTTTCTATATGGTTTATCAGATGTAATACCATCTTCATGCATAGAATATAATATTCTTCTGTGTACTGGTTTTAAACCATCTCTTACATCAGGAAGTGCACGAGATACAATAACACTCATGGCATAATCTATATATGCTGTACGCATTTCTTTTTCAATGTCTCTCTCTATTATTTTTCCGTCATTTCTTTCTTCTGGTCTTTCCTCCATTTTTTTCCCTCTTTTCTTTATTTTTCTACATTTGTATTATACTAAAATAGATTAAATTATGCAAGTAAAAATCACCAAAAAGTTTAGGGAAATAAGCAATTTTATTAATATTCATCTTTTCTTTTGAAAAAAATATGCTGCACTAAAAAAGTACAACATATTTTTAATTTTTCATTATATTAATTTACTATCATAATACAAATTTTCAGGACAAATATCTTCCCCATTTTCCCATTCAATTGTTTCTCCTCTTGGTCTAACTCTCTTAAAATATTCTTTATTTTTTAAATTTATATAAAATTTATTTTTATTAATTAATTCTTTCATAT
>USQA01000098.1 GCA_900556695.1 uncultured Clostridium sp. | reverse complement strand
TAGTTCGTTTTCAATTAAAGTATAATTGTTTAATATGTTGTTATCTTTATTAAACAATAATATTATATCCATATTTTCTTTTGAAATAATATATGGTACAGCTGTTTCTATTCCTCCTGATTGAATACCTGTATTTACTATTTTTGATGTATAATCAGGTAATGCTAAATCTGCAGCTGCCTGTAAGCATAATAATGCAATAATTATTATAACTGAAAAAAAAGATTTCTTTAAATTTTTTAAAACTTTTAACATAATATCTCCTTTCTTTTTCATTATTTTATTAATTAAATTTTATTTGTCCTATATAAATAATAAACTAATATTTTGAATTAAAACATTAGAAACTATTAATTTCTATTATATGAAAATAAAAGACACTATATCAGTTTATTTGACATAGTATCTTTTGTCAATTACTTTTTTGTAAATTTTTTGTGAATTTATTTTTATTTTATACGAATTTTATTAGATATTTTATTGTTACATTTTTCTAAAAACTCCTGCAACCTTACCTAATATTTCACATGTAGGTACAATTATTGGGTCCAT
Organism: uncultured Clostridium sp.; assembly: GCA_900556695.1. Taxonomy (GTDB): domain Bacteria; phylum Bacillota; class Clostridia; order TANB77; family CAG-508; genus CAG-269. The sequence continues at coordinate 4,366 of USQA01000098.1, read as the reverse complement.
TGTGCTATTTTCTGGTTGAAGTCTAATATGGTCAGTTTCTTTATAAAAAGTTTTTACTGTAGCTTCATCTCCTATTAATGCAACAACTATTTCCCCATTATTTGCTGTATTTTGTTTTTTTACTAATATGTAATCTCCATCTAAAATACCAGCTTCTATCATACTTTCTCCTCTTACAGTAAGCATGAAGCTCTCTGAATTGCCTACAAAATCTATAGGAATTGGAAATGTGTCTGTAATATTTTCTACTGCTAAAATTGGTTCTCCTGCTGTTATTCTACCAACTATTGGTACTTCAACTAATTCTTTTTGTGTATAGAAATCTTTACTTGATGTTGTTTTTGATTCGCCTGTTCCACCTTTTAATAGTCTTAATGTTCTTCCTTTTTTATCTTGTTTCTTTATATATCCTTTTTCATCTAATTTAGCTAAATATCCATGTACAGTTGCAGTTGAACTTAATCCTACTGCTTTTCCAATTTCTCTTACTGATGGTGGATATCCTTGTGTCATTATTTGTTTTTCAATAAATTTTAATATTGCTTTTTCTCTTTTATTTAATTCAGGTTTGTTTTTTCTTGGCATATTTTTCACTCCATTTCCCTTATTTTCCAACATCATATCATACAAACAAAAAAATGTCAAACATATTTTTGATTTTTGTTTGCATTTTTTAATTTGTTTTTTACTTCAAACCTTTATATAGCCTAATATAGTTCTATTACAGCATGTAAAATTTTATCGTCTTTACTTTTTATTTTAACTATATTTTTATCATCTTTTTTTGCATATTCACAACAAATACAATCTCCTAATTTTATTTCTTTTTTATAAGTTATTCTTACATTGTCAAATGGTCTTTTTGCATAAATTTCTTCTGGTAAAGTTTCATATGCTAAATCAAGATAATATAAATTATGCATATGTTTATTTAAATCTATATCTCTTCTTACTACTGTATATTCTAACATTTTTTCAAAATTATCTGGTATTTCTATTTTTTCTATATTTTTACTTGGAAATACATGTTTTTCTTCTGGTTTATAGCTATTAATTATTTCTTCTGTTAATCTAAATAGTTTTCCAGTTTCAATATTTATTAATGCCCATTTTGATGTAGCTATTGCACATAATTTGTTGTTATTATATATTTCATAATCACGATAAGTAAAAAACTTATTTATTCCTCTAGCCCATGTATGTATTTCTATTTCATCTCCATATGTAGGTCTTTCTATAACTTTTAAATCCCATTCTAATAAAATCCATGATACCTTTGTTCTTTTAGCATCATTTGCTCCATATCCTGCTATATCTGAATGATATGCCCCAATATTTTCTAAGCATTCTAATATAGCTCTATTTTTTATTTTATTATTTTTTCCTATATCTTTTAATCCTAACTTGAATTTTTCTTTGTAAATCATTTTATACCTCTTATTCTAAAAATATTATATCTTTCATTTTAGCACTTTTTATATTCCATTTCAAGAAAAAAATAAGACTATAATATAATTTAATTATTATAATCTTATTTTTTAATTATCTTCAATTTGTTATATTACTTTTAATATCCAGGTTTTTTTAAAAGTTTAAACATGTTTTTTTTGTATTCTTCTACTCCTGGTTGATTAAAAGGATTAACTCCTAAAATCATTCCAGACATAGCACATGCTTTTTCAAAAAAGTATATCAATTCTCCCATATTTTCTTCATCTAATTTGTCTATTGCTATTTCTATATTTGGAACATTTCCTGATACATGTGCTTTTATTGTTCCTTCCATAGCTTTTTTATTCACATAATCTAGACTTTTTCCTGCCAAATAGTTCAAACCATCTAAATTGTCATCATCTGAATTTATTTTTATATCTGAATTTGGATTTTTTATTGATATTACTGTTTCAAATAAATTTCTTCTTCCATCTTGAATATATTGTCCCATAGAATGTAAATCTGTTGTAAAATCTACTCCTGCTGGAAAAATCCCCTTTTTATCTTTTCCTTCACTTTCTCCAAATAATTGCTTCCACCATTCTGTAAAACAATGCATTTTTGGTTCATAATTAACTAATATTTCTATATTTTTGTCTGTTTTGTATAAAATGTTTCTTGCTACAGCATATTGATAGCATTCATTGTATTTTATATCTGGATCATCATATCTAGCTTGAGCTATTCTTGCTCCCTCCATTAATTTATCTATATCTATTCCTGCTGTTGCTATTGGAAGTAATCCTACTGCTGTTAAAACAGAATATCTTCCACCAACATTATCTGGAACTACAAATTTTTCATATCCTTCATTTTCTGCTAATGTTTTTAATGCCCCTTTTTCTTTATCTGTTGTTGCATAAATTCTACTTCTTGCTTCATCTATTCCATATTTATTTTCTAATATTTCTCTAAAAATTCTAAACGCAATTGCCGGTTCTGTTGTTGTTCCTGATTTTGAGATAACATTAACTGAAAAATCTTTATTTCCTATATATTCAATTAATTCATTTATATAATTAGGGCTTAAATTATTCCCAACATATAATATTTCTGGATTTTTTCTTTGTTTTGATGGTAACATATTATAAAATGTACTTGTTAAAGATTCAATAACAGCTCTTGCTCCTAAATAAGACCCACCTATACCTATTACTACTAAAATATCTGATTCTTTCTTTATTTTTTTAGCTGCTTTTTTTATTCTTTCAAATTCTTTTTGGTCATAATTTGTAGGCAATTCTAGCCATCCAACAAAGTCTTTTTCATCATTTGCTCTATTGTGCAATTCTTTATGGATATTTTCTACTTTTTCTTTATATTCTGCTATTTCTTTTTTTGTAATTTGACTATTTTTTAAATTTAACTTAACATTAGTCATAATTTTTACCTCTCTTTTCTTTTGATGATTTTATTATATAAAAGATTATTTTATAATTCAATATAAATTATAAATTTAATTATAAAACATCTATTGGATAACTTCATTCATGACTTTTGCTAAGTATTTCATGCTTGTTAAACATTGTTCAAGAGTATTTCCAGTTGCTCCAACTTCAATAATATTTGCATATTTTCCTGTATGCTGATTATATCTTGATTTTGTAAGCATTATTGGTTTAAATAACCCTGGATATAATTCTTCTGCTTTTTCTTGTACTTTAATAGCAAATTTTAAATTCTGATTCCAATTAGGATGAGGTAATCCTCCGTCCATTTGTTCCGAATTACAAACATAATTTGAGCAGCTTCATCATTTTCTCCAATTTTAACAGTTGGTGCATAGTCACTCCTTGCCCCAACTGCGTCTCTATGTAAATCTATAATAATATCTGAAGGATTACTTTGTAACATTTTTTCTACTGTTGCAAGAGACCTTGTATATGATCCATTATATGATGGATAATCATGATAATCGGTATTATGTATAACATTATATTTATATTCTTTTAATTGATTTTCTAATTCTGTTCCCACCCTTGTAACAGTAAAATTTAAATCTGTTGTTCTAAAATTTCCTGTTGGTGTATATGGATATTTTTCACTTGAAGCATAACTTTCACAACTATGTGTATGAAATATTAATATGTTTTTATTATCTATTTTTACATCTGGAGTTAACATTTTTTGTGTTAATTCATAATCAGTTTGATTTTTAATTTTTACTTTTCCATATTCTATATTGTAATTTTCTTTAATAGGATTATTTGTAATTACTTGTGTAGAAAGACCTGTTCCGTGCAAGTTGTACCTTTTCTTCTGTTTGTTGATTATTTTCTTCTTGATTTGCAACTTCTACTTCTTGTCTTTGTGTTTGTTCTTCTTCTATCTCTTCTAATCCTCTAATTGAACTAATTTGTGTTTTTAGCACTTCTTGTAACAACTTATTTTCCTCTATTTTTTCATCTTCATTTGCTATATTACTATATTCTTCATTAACTATTGTTGATGATGGTAACGCTTTATTAAAACATTCTAGCATGTTATTTTCTGACAATACTTTTACTTGATTTTTTACTTCTTGTATAACTTTTGTTTTATCTGTTTCTTTGTTAAAATATCTTGTTATACATATTGCTACTAATAGCATTGTAGTTATTCCTATAAAATATTTTATTATATCTTTCATTTTTAATACTGCTACATTAAACATATATTTCTCCTCATCTTAAGTCTATTATATATATGTATATTCGCAATTTTTATATTTATAACTACTTTTGGGACAAATACTTAGAACTGTTTATATATTTTTTTGCATAAAAAAACACATAAATTATATTTATGTGTTTTTACTATATACTATATACTATTTTAAAGTTTTAATTTAATAATATAATGTTTTAAAGTGAATGCTGTGGGGACCGACAAG
>USQA01000097.1 GCA_900556695.1 uncultured Clostridium sp. | reverse complement strand
GAAAAAAGCTATATTGGAGACGTAGCAAGTCCATCAAATGATACAATATATATTGATATAGGTTATTCAATAAAAATAAAACATAGAGAAGCGGCAGGGAGATTAGTATTTAAAAGTAAATGTTTAAACGAAAACGAAGACTTTAAAAATACAAACAATAGCCAAACAACATATACTATAACAAAATATGGATTGCAAAAAGAAGGAACCTCTGATGAAGAACAATATCAAAAATACAAAACTAAAATTGATAAATATATCAAAAAGTTACAAGGAGAAATCACACAAGAAAAACAAGATAATAAATATAAATATTTTATACAAAAAAACAAGTTGCTTTCTAACATTTTAGATTTAAATGAAGATGATAAAAATACATATTTAACAGTAAATAGTAAATTAATAAACGGCTCTGCTCCAGTAATAGAAGGACCAGACACATTAGAATTTACTGTTGGAGACAAGGTTGATATTAATTTTGGCAAGTTTAAATGCAATGATTTGGAAGATGGAAATATATTATTAACAAATAAAAATATTACTAATAGTGTTGAAGTTGATGAAGAAAATAAAATAACTTCAGCAGGATATTATGAAGCGGAATTGATAGTGTATGATTCAGATAATAATAAAGCTACTAAAAAAATAACAATAAATGTAAAAGAACAAAAACCAAGCGAAGATCAGAAACCAAGCGAAGATCAAAAACCAAGCGAAGATCAAAAACCAAATGAAGAACAAAAACCAAATGAAGAACAAAAGCCAAATGAAGAACAAAAGCCAAATGAAGAACAAAAGCCAAATGAAGAACAAAAAACAAGCGAAGACCAAAAATCAAATAAAGAATCAAAAAACAATGAAGATAATACAGTAAAAAAAGGAATATTACCAAAAACAGGTAAAGAACTACATTTTAATATGATTTTTATTTGCATCGGAATAGGAATAATAAGCTTTATCATAATATTACAAAAGAAAACAAAAAAATCAACAAAATTGGTTGACAAGAGAGGAAAATAATGTTAAAATAAATAACTGTAATCCGCTTAGTCAAGGTACATAAAAACTAATCAAATTTAGTTACCTTTAGCAAAAGGATTAGCGAGTATACAAATAAGGGAGGTGCATTTTAAATGTACGCAATAATTGAAAGCTGTGGTAAACAATACAAAGTAGCAGAAGGAGATGTCGTATTTTTTGAAAAATTAGATGCTGAGGAAGGTAAAAAAGTTACTTTTGATAAAATCATCTTAGTATCTGAAGAAGGAAAAGTACAAGTTGGAAATCCTTATGTAAAAGGTGTAAAAGTAGAAGGAAAAGTAGTTTCACATGGTAAAGGTAAAAAAATCATTGTTTTCAAAATGAAAGCTAAAAAGAATTATAGAAGAAAACAAGGACATAGACAACCATATACTAAAGTAGAAATTACATCAATAAAAACAGCAGCAAAAAAAGCTGAAACAAAAACAGCTAAAGAAGAAACTGCTAAAAAAACAGAAACAGCAAAAAAGACAACTACAAAAAAAGCTACAACAACAGCAAAAAAAGAAACAACAAAAACAACAGCAACAAAAAAAGCTACTAAAAAAGTAGAAGCATAAAGCATAATTAGATTTTTATTTAAACGGATATAAATTTAAACTGTGAAAGGAGTGAGAAAACATGGCTCATAAGAAAGGTCAAGGTAATGTCAAGAACGGTAGAGACAGTGAGTCTAAAAGACTTGGTGTAAAAAGAGCTGATGGACAATTTGTTTTAGCAGGAAATATCCTAATAAGACAAAGAGGAACAAAAGTACATCCTGGAACTAATGTAGGAAAAGGTAGTGATGATACACTATATGCATTAATAGATGGAAATGTAAAATTTGAAAGAAAAGGTAGAGACAAAAAACAAGTAAGTGTCTATCCAGTAGAAAAATAATAAAAAAGGAATACTATTTTTAGTATTCTTTTTTTGTCTAAAAATGTTTACAACAAAAAATTGCTATAGTATAATTGTACAATATAATATAAAAAAATATAGGGGGAAATACAAATGGCAAAAATATTAAAAGATATTTCAAGAACATTTAATGAATTTTTATTATTACCAAATTTAACAGATGAAAGATGCATACCAAGCAAAGTGTCATTAAAAACACCACTTGTTAAATTTAAGAAAGGAGAAGAACCAAAATATTATGCAAATGTACCAATGGTTTCTGCAATAATGCAATCTGTATCAGGAGAAGAAATGGGAATTGCATTAGCAAGAGAAGGAGGAGTTGCATTTATTTATGGTTCACAATCAATAGAATCACAAGCTAGAATGGTTCGCCATGTAAAAAAACATAAAGCAGGTTTTGTTGTAAGTGATTCTAATGTAAAATCAGGAACACCACTAAGAGATGTAATAGATTTAGTACAAGAAACAGGTCATTCAACTGTAATAATAACAGATGATGGAACAGCTCATGGTAAGTTTATAGGTCTTGTAACAGATAAAGATTATAGAATTTCAAGAGACGATTTTGATAGTCCAATTGATAATTTTATGACACCAAAAGAAAAAGTAGTTTGGGCAAATGAAGGTGTTAGCTTATCTGAAGCAAATGATATTATATGGGAAAACAAAAAAGCTTGCCTACCAATATTAGATAATGAAGGAAATTTGAAATATTTAGTATTTAGAAAAGATTATGAAGATAGAAAACATAACCCTAATTCACTATTAGATGAAAACAAAAGATATATAGTAGGAGCAGGAATTAATACAAGAGATCATGAAGAAAGAATACCAGCATTAGTTGAAGCTGGAGTTGATATGATTTGTATGGATTCTTCAGATGGATATTCTGTATGGCAAAAAAATACTATTGATTTTGTAAGAGAAAAATATGGAGATAGTGTAAAAATAGGAGCAGGAAATGTTGTAGATAAAGAAGGATTCCGTTATTTAGCAGAAGCAGGAGCAGATTTTATTAAAGTTGGAGTAGGAGGAGGATCAATTTGTATCACTCGTGAAACAAAAGGAATTGGTCGTGGACAAGCATCAGCTTTAATAGATGTTGTAGAAGCTCGTGATGAATACTTTGAAGAAACAGGTATATATATTCCTGTATGTTCAGACGGAGGAATTGTACATGATCATCATATAACAATTGCACTAGCATTAGGAGCAGATTTTGTAATGATGGGAAGATATTTTGCAAGATTTGATGAAAGCCCAACAAGAGTTGTAAAAAAAGGAAACGGATATGTAAAAGAGTATTGGGGAGAAGGATCAAATAGAGCTAGAAATTGGCAAAGATATGATATGGGAGGAGATAAAAAACTTTCTTTTGAAGAAGGTGTAGACTCATATATTCCATATGCAGGAAAATTAAAAGATAACTTAGATATAACAGTTGCAAAAATAAAATCAACAATGTGCAACTGTGGAAGTGTAACAATACCAGAATTACATGAAAAAGCAAGATTAACATTAGTTTCTGACGTAAGTATATCAGAAGGAAGTGCACATGATGTAATCTTAAAAGAAATAGATAACCAATTTAAATAAAAATAAAAAATAATTGGAGGAAAAAATGGAAGAAAAAGTAGATATATTACTTACTACTTACAATACAAATATAGAATATTTAAAAAAACAAATAGATAGTATTTTAGAACAAACATATACAAATATTCATTTAATTATAAGTGATGATAATTCACCAAATAAGGAAGTAAAAGAAGTATTAAAAAACTACGAAGAAAAAGATAAAAGAATAACATTGTATTTACAAGAAAAAAATTTAGGATACAACAGAAATTTTGAATTTTTATTGACTAAATCAAAGGCAAATTATATTGCATTTTCAGATCATGATGATATATGGTACAAAAACAAGATAGAAAAAAGCCTAGAAAAATTATTAACAGAAAATGTTGATATGGTTTATTGTAATTGCAAACAAGTGGATGAAAATGGAAAAGTGCTTCATGATAGTTATTTTAAATACAAAAATGTTCCTCTAATTAATAGAAAAAGTAAAATTGCTATATCTCGATGCATAGGAATTGGTTGTTCACAATTAATAACAAAAACAGTAAAAGAAAAAATGTTGCCATTTACTAAAAATGTTATGGCACATGATTGGTTAGCAGCATTTATAGCTAACGAAAATAAAGGAATGGCATATATAGAAGAACCATTATTTGATTATAGGTTACATACAAATAATGTTTTTGGTGGAAGAAGTTTGAAACAAAACCTTTCTAGATGGAAGAAAGAAAATGGAAATACATATAAAGCATATTTAAAATATAGAAAAGAAAAGGTTATTGATAAAGCATATTTAGATGGAGCAAAAATGTGCAAGGATTACTGCACAAATAGTAAAGATGAAAAATTTATAAATGATTTAATATTATACTATAAAAGTTTAGAAAGATCTAAATATATTAATATTCATTTAATAAAATATTTTAAGTATTTATCAGGAAAAAACATGCTTAAAAAAACAATAAAAGAAATAATAAGTTTTCATTTTCCTATAATAGGATATATTATTTATAAAAGTTTATAAGATAAGAGATGAGAAATATTGAGTTTTAAAAAATATTTTTCATCTCTTTTTATTTGCTATTCATATAAATCAGTTATAGAAACATCTTTTTCTTCAAAATTATCAACAAAACCTATTTTAGCCATTTGGTCATTTACACCTTGAATCCATACACACCTATTTTCATAAAAAACATCACATTTTTCATCATTATTTAAAATATGATTAATTCTATTTATATCCATAGTAAAATCCCTCCTTAGTAAACTTATTTTAAGTATATCCATATATTTATAATTTATTCAATTTTAAATATAAATATTATAATAAAATACTTTTATTTAGAAAGTACAAAACTAAAAAATTAATTTGACTTATATTATTAATTAATATAAAATAATTGAGTAT
>USQA01000096.1 GCA_900556695.1 uncultured Clostridium sp. | reverse complement strand
ATTATGTAGTAAGAAGTAGAGCGGGATACTTAAGCAAAATACTTGTAAAGATAAAGAAACAAGGCGAAAAATATTCTATCATAGAAGCATATACAGCAGAAGAAATGAAAAAAGAAGGATACACTAATGAGGAAATTGCTGGATATAAAAAAATATCTTTATATGATGAAATATTGATTAATCCAAATATGGATAAAATAAAAGAGTAAATATTACAAAAACATTACAGAACTATTAAAAATTAATAACATTACAAAAAAACATTGACAATATGAAGAAAAAAGTAGATACTTAGTATGTACAAAAAATAAGAGTGAAAAGTGATTTTAGGAGGTTTTTTTATGTCAGGAGCATTAATGAACAAAGTATGGGATTTATTTGGTATGGATCAAGCAGAACCAGAAGAATATGATGATGAAAATGTTTATGAATATGAAGATGAGGAAGAAGAAGCAGAAGTAGAGGATAGAAAATTATTTGGAAGAAAAAATAAAGTTGTACCAATGCAACAAGCACAAGGGAATTCTATTAAAATGGTAATATCTCAACCTACTACATTTGAACAATCAGATGAAATTTGTTCTTTTATAAAAGAAAAGAAATCTGTAATTGTTAATTTAGAATATGTAAATAAAGATGTTGCTAGAAGAATAGTAGATTTTATTAGTGGTGGAGTATATGCGTTAGATGGATATATTCAAAAAATATCAAATTCTATCTTTTTAGTTGCACCATCAAATTATGAAATAACAAATGAAATGGCAAGAGAAGAAATGAAAAATAAGCTTTCAGTTTCATGGCTAAAAAATAATGGGGTAAATTAATATAGCCTAGTCATTTAAGGAGGAAAAATAATGATAACACCATTAGATATAGAAAATAAAAAATTTTCAAAACAAATGATGAATGGATATAGTGTAGATGAAGTTGATGATTTTTTAGATGATTTAACATTAGACTATACAAAAAATTATAAAGAAAATACAGAATTAAAAGCAAAAGTTGAAGAATTAACAAAAAGTCTTGAACAATATAGAAATATAGAACAAACTTTACAAAGCACTTTATTAATGGCTCAAACAACAGCTGAAGATGTGAAAAAAGTAGCAAAACAACAAGCAGATCAAATTATTAATGATGCCAAAGATACAGCAAAACAACAAGCAATAGAATTAGATAATGAAATAATAGCAAAAAGAAAAGAATTAGATGATGTAAAAAAACAATTTGATATATATAAAGCAAAGATGGAATCTCTTTTAATATCACAATTAGAATTATTAAAAGATGTTAATAAAGATGACGAATAAAGTAAAATACGAAAGAAAACTATCTTAAAATAGATAGTTTTTTTGTATTTATGCGGTATATTACAGAAGTGTTAAATGTATGTTACATTTCTATTAATACTATTGACCCTTTTTATAAAAAAGAATAAAATGATACTATCATAGAAAGGTAAAAAATGAGAATTATAAGTGGAAGAGCTAGAGGAACAAAATTATATACACTTGAAGGCGAAAATACTAGGCCTACTTTAGACAGAGTAAAAGAATCATTTTTTAATATAATACAAAATGATTTACAAGATAAAATCTTTTTAGATTTGTTTTCTGGAAGTGGAGCAATAGGTTTAGAAGCTGTAAGTAGAGGAGCAAGAAAATCTATATTATGTGATAATTCTAAAAAAGCTTGTGAAATAATAAACAAAAATATGGATAAAACTCATTTAAAAGAATTTGTAGAATTGTATAATGAGCCATATGATAAAGTTATTTCTAACAAAATAAAGGAAAAAGTTGATATTGTATATATTGATCCTCCATATAAAACGGATTTGGCTTATAAATCAATTGATTTAATGATAAAAAAAGATTTATTAAATGATGAATCATTGATAATTATAGAAACAGATCAAGAAACAGAAATTTTAAAAAAGATAAATGAATTAAATATAAAAATTGTCGATAAAAGAAAATATGGACGAGCACATCTTATATTCTTGAAAAAAGAAATGGGGTAAAAAGAAAGGGGCAAAATCATGGAAATTTTTACATTATTGGATACTTTGGAAGATTTATTAGAAGAAGGAAGGGGGATACCTTTTTCATCTAAGGTAATTGTAAATCAAGAACAAATGATAGACATTATAAAAGAAATTAGAATAAAACTTCCAGACGAACTAAAACAAGCAAAATGGGTTAAAGAAGAAAGACAACGTATTTTAGTTGAAGCTCAAAAAGAAGCTGATAATATAGTAAAAGAAGCCGAAAATAGAATAATATCAATGATTGATGAACATGAAATAACAAGAAAAGCATATGATCAAAAAACAGAGATTATAGAAACAGCAAATGAAATGTCAAGAGAAATTTCTAAGGGAACAAAAGAATATGCTGATAATATATTATCAAATACAGAAAATGTAATACAAGAAACATTAGATAAATTAGGAACAAATATGTCAGAAGCATTAAATTTAATGCAATTATCATTAGAAGATACAATAAAAACGATACAAAATAGTAGAAAAGAATTAGAATAAAAATCAAAAGTCAGGTGTCAGAAGTCAAAAAACAAGACTTTTGTAGCCTGATTTTTTTAGGAGGATAAAAATGGCTAAAAAAAGGAGATATAAAAAGAAAAAGAAAACAGCATCAAAAGCTGATGTAACAGTTATAACATTAATTGTATTAAGTATACTTTTAGCTGTTTTAGTTTATACAAAATCAGGAGTTGTTGGATTAAAACTAAATGAAATATTAGGTGGTATGTTTGGAATAATGCAATATGTACTTCCTATTGGAATTTTTGCGCTTGGAATTAAATTGGCATCAGAGGAAAATGAAGATTTAACACCAAAATTAATTCAATATACAATAACAATTGTTAGTTTATCTGTAATGTTTAGCGTTTTACAGATATCTTCAGGCGAATTAACTATATCAAAAGAATTATCAGAAACAGTAAAAGATGCTTATTTTTTAGGTTCACAAAGTAAAGGTGGAGGTGCTATAGGAGCTGTTGCAGCAGTTCCTCTTGAAAAATTATTAGGAGAAATTGGGGCGATAATTTTCTGTATAGGATTAGCTGTTATTTTAGTAGTATTTACATTTGGAATAAATATGTCAGAAATAATAAATGTAATACTAGATAGAATAGAAGAAAAAAGAGAGGAAAGAAAAGAAGAAAGAAAGGCTTCAATTGCTCAAAGAGAAAAAAATGAAAAAGAAAATCCAGCAGAGAGAAGAAAAAGAGAAAGAGAAGAGAGAAGAAAACAAAGAGAATTAGAAAAACAAGAGAGCATGGCTCAAATGGAAGATCAAATAAAAATCAACTTTGGTGGAAACATTGTGGATAACGGAGGTCAAAAACTCAAAAAATATGATCATAGTGGTGAAGATTTAGAACCATTAACAAAACAATCTAAAAAACAAAAGCAAAAAGAAGAAACACAACCAGATGTACTAGAAAATAATTTGTTTAGACAAGAAGAAGAACAAAAAGAAGAAAAGAAAAAAGAAGTTTTACAATTAGAGCATGGAATGATGGTTGAAGACGAACATTATGAATATCCACCGATAGAATTATTAAGCAAACAAACAAAAAGAACTATAAAAGGTGGAGCTAAAGCTCTAACTGATACTGCAACAAGATTACAAAAAACTTTGTATAGTTTTGGAGTATCAGCTAAAGTTGAAAATGTTTCTGTAGGACCAGCTATTACAAGATATGAACTTAAACCTGCAGAAGGTGTTAGAGTAAGTAAAATAGCAAACTTGGCAGATGATATAGCATTAAATTTAGCGGCAGAAACAATAAGAATTGAAGCGCCAATACCAGGAAAAAGAGCAGTAGGAATTGAAGTTCCAAATAAAGAAAAAGAAGCAGTTCATTTAAGAGAAGTATTAGATAGTCAAGAATTTGTAGAAAATAAATCTAAATTAACAGTAGCTTTAGGAAAAGATGTAGCTGGAAATATTCAGTTAGCAGATATAGGCAAAATGCCACATGTTTTAATTGCTGGTTCAACTGGATCAGGTAAGAGTGTATGTATTAATACAATAATTACTAGCATAATATATAATGCAAAACCAAGTGAAGTTAAATTTGTAATGGTTGATCCTAAAGTTGTTGAATTATCTGTATATAACGGTATTCCCCATTTATTGATACCAGTTGTTACAGATCCTAAAAAAGCAGCAGGAGCATTAGCATGGGCTGTTCAAGAAATGGATGAAAGATATAATAAATTCGCAAGCAAAGGTGTACGTGATTTAAAAGGATATAATAAAGCAATTGAAAAAGAAAATGAAGCAGGAAAATTACCACAAATAGTTATTATTATTGATGAGCTTGCAGATTTAATGATGGTTGCTAAAAATGATGTTGAAGATGCAATTTGTCGTTTAGCACAAAAAGCAAGAGCAGCTGGAATGCATTTAGTTATAGCAACACAAAGACCTTCTGTTGATGTAATTACAGGATTAATTAAGGCAAATGTACCATCAAGAATAGCATTTGCAGTTTCATCACAAGTAGATTCTAGAACTATATTAGATAGTGTTGGTGCAGAAAAACTATTAGGTAAAGGCGACATGTTATTCTTTCCATCAGGAGCTCCAAAACCATCAAGAGTACAAGGAGCATTTGTATCAGATGATGAGGTAGAAAAAATTGTTGATTTTATTAAATCTAATGGAACTGCTAATTATAGTGAAGATATTTTAGAAACTATAGAAAATGGAAATAAGACAGATAAGGAATTAGCACAAGAAAAAGATGATGATGACACAGATCCATTATTAATGGAAGCAATTCAAACAGTTGTAGAAACAAGACAAGCTTCAACATCATTTATACAAAGAAGATTTAAAGTAGGATATGCTAGAGCAGGAAGAATTATAGACCAAATGGAAGAAAGAGGAGTTATATCTGGATATCAAGGAAGTAAACCTAGAGAAGTAT
>USQA01000095.1 GCA_900556695.1 uncultured Clostridium sp. | reverse complement strand
CGCTCCATTTGAAATCAACTTACGGACTTAATTGTTCGTAAGTTTTTTACATAAATAATATCAAAAAAGAGGAAAAATAATTAATCCTCTTTTTATATATTTTTAAATTTGAGAGTAAAATTTATGTCTAGCCAGCACTGAATTTGTACTCCTGCACAAATTCTATTGTGGGTCCCTCAATCCCAATAAAATCATTTAATCTTTTTAGCAAGTATAAAGACAGTAGTAACACTATTACTGTTAATAGCCGAAGGAGACACTTCTATTTTTTGCTTTTTAAATAATTCTGTATATGAAAAAGAATGAAGTAAATCATTTATTTCTTCATCTGTATGATAGCACATATATAATGAGTTTTTGCCTTTTTCATTTAAATATGGTTCATCTGCCATATCTTCACCCTGACCTACTTGATATGTAAATAAAAATAAGCCATTAACTTTTAAAATATCATACACATCTGAAAATAAATTATTAAAATCATTTTTAGGTAAATGAAATAGAGAATAAACAGCAAAAACAGCATCTAATGAATTATTAGAAAAATGCCTTTTTACATTAACCATATCATCTACAATATATGGAAATTTCCCATGTGAATTGTATGCACAATCTTTCATTTTTTTTGAAAAATCTAAACCTATATACTCATAATTTTGTTTATTAAAATAAAAATATGTTCTTCCAGAGCCTGCACCTAAATCTAAAATTTTAGCGTTTTCAACTAGGTGTTGTTCAAATTTTTCATATACATCTAAATCTTCAATATAAGTTCCAAATTCATTGCTATATTGTTCTGCTATCAAATCATAATTTTTTTGAACAGATTGTCTTTTATCAAAGGAACTTTTTGTAATATCCATCACTATATCTCCTTTAAAATTTCTTCAAACTTTGTATAACCGGTTTCTGCATTTATATGCCCACCATTTTTTATAACATACTGTTTATCAGTAAGTTTGTCAGCAAATGCTTTTTCAACATCATATTTAACATATGGATCATTATCAGAATAATAGCAAACTATATCTTTGCAATATTTTTTTACATCATCAAAGTTATCAATAAACATTGGTTCATTAACAGCATCAAAATCAGAATCAATACCTAAATAATTGTTAAATCCACATACAAATATTAACTTCTTTACTTTTATCTGATTCGTTATTAGATATTTGCATACAAATATAGGTGCTATGCTATGAGCTATAATAACTGTATTTTCATTTATATCTAATTGATTTAATATATTAGACCAATTTTCAAAATTTTGATTTCCTACACCAACTGGCATTTGCGGAACAAAAACTTCTTTTCCGTTTTGTTCTATATATTCTTTTAACCATGGAAACCAATTACCATCTTTTGAACCAAAACTTCCATGTATAATAATATATTTACTCATTTTTATCCTCCTTTATTTTATTCATAATCAAAGTAATGATCTCTAGTATTTTCTGCTTCATATTTATAAGTATCTGCTAATTTTCTCATCTCTTTTGCTAATCTATAAAATCCTTCTTTATCCGCTAAATTAGCTTTTTCATTATATTCATTCGATTTGTTTTCAAAAACACTTCCTTCAGGATCATAATTTATAACACCTAAAGAGTTAAAAGCCTCAGTATGAAAACCTTTTCGTATTATATCTGCATTTTCTTGATTTAGAATTTCTGCAACATTTTTGTCAATCCAAAATCCACTTTTATCTTTAGGTGAATGAAATAAAACTTTACCAAAATTAGATAGTGCAACTTCAAGTCTATCCGATTTTGTGCATATTTTTATCATTTTATTGTACCACAAATTTAATTTTTCCTTATTAATTGTTCCATTTTCTAATCCAGGAACCAATTCCCATTGATTTAGCAATCTATATGCATTTGTAGCTACTTTTTCATCTACTTTTTGCGGATTATTTTTTAATGAATGTGGTTTATAAGCAAGACATAATATATCATTATATACGCTTGGATCATTTGCAAGTGTTTCTTCTATAACTTTAGGACGATATTCTTCACCATTTAAAAGAGGTAAGTATATCCACTCAATATTAAATAACTCGTCCTTGGGAACATCAGATTGTTGTAAATCACTAATGATTTTAGTAATATGATATGCGTCTAAATTGTTTAAATTTTCTTGATGATGAATCATCTCTTTTAAACATTTTATTGTAGTTTCTCTATCATAATCACAATTTTTATCCTCATAAAGTTTTGATGATATTATCCACAAAGCCCTATCAGGACGTTTAACAGCAAGCAATTTTTTAATTGCATAATTTAATTCACCAGTTTCTTTTACAAATCTTATATCAATCTTTTTCCAATAATCAGATTCATTTTTATTCAGTACTTGTCCTATTAAATCAAAAGTTTTTTTAGTACATGGCAGTACTAGTAGCAAATTTAACTTTTTAGTTTTGCTCCAACTATAAATATTCAATTTTCTTATCCAACTATAGCCATTTAAAGTAAATTTTTTATACACATATCCTTTCGCAAATTCAACTAAACTTTTATTCCTATTTTCTAAGCAATTAAGTATTTCAAATTCTAATTCGTCATTATTTTTTACTTCTGCTGTACAAATTCCAACCATATGTGAATCTTCAACTGATTTTACAAAATTTATAAATTTATCAAATTCTAAAGTCAAAAGTTCTTGTACCAATTCTATTTGAATTTGATGTAATTTATTTTCACCAACCTTATAATCTTTCATATCATCTATTAAATGCCAAGTATCTTTTCTAAAGTACCTCCTTGCAAAAATAAGGATATTATGAGGTTTTATATTTGATGATAATAATTCAAGTTTCTTGATTGCTTCATTGGGTAAAGAATCCTTAGAGTTATTTGTTCTTTTATGCCATGTGATAAAATCTTCTAAATGGTTCCAAATAACAAACTTCCTGTTTTCATTTAAGGTCTTAATTTCATTACTAGACAATTTATCAAATATTTTATCAAATAAATATTTTAGAACATTATCCATTATATCTATTAAATCACATATTTTTTTAGTATTTGTTTTAGAATTTAAAATAGCTAAATCAATATATATTTCAATTTGCTTCCAATAATCACTTTTCAAAACTTTATCATTATTTTCTTCAATAATATTATTCCATTTAGGCTTATACGACGGTGATGCTATCGTTATTTCACCAGGCATTAAATTTTTGAGAAGTTCCCATCCATCATCTGGACTTTCTTTTAATATATTTTGTACTACTATTATTCTATTTTCAATAGGTGCTTTGGTTTGTGGATACCATGGTAAAATAATATTTGCAATATGTTTTATAGCTTCTTTATCAAATTTTGCAATTTTAGACAATAGCATACATGATTCAATCAAATTTCTTGATTCCCATGCAGTTAATTCTAAAGCCCAATATAATCCTGTGGAGTAATTATATGTAGTCACATAATATTCTTTTTCGCTAAAAAGTTTTCTTATCATATCGTTATTATTTTTTAATTTATAATCTAACTGTTGTAAAAACTCTTCTGGTGCAGACTCTGCAAGTAAAGGCAAAAGTTCGCCTATACTTGCCCATATTTCCCAATTATTATTTTCTAAAACTTTTCTAACAACAAGTAAAGGTAAATTTGCTGCATAATTTTTACATTTATCAAAATTTCTATAATTTGCTGTTATAATTGGTAGTGTTTCCGCAATAGATTTTCTTAGAAAATCAGAATATTTTGTATTCTTTTTATAAATATTAGACATACTTCTTTTATCAGATTCCAAATCAAATTTTGGATTTCTTTCTGATAAAATATTAATTGCTGAATCCTTAAATATTTCTAGTTCATCTTGAAAAAAGTCGGGTGCATATTTTTTTATAATATTGTTTCTATCTTTTATTTTCCATTTATTATTTTTATATTCTAAAATACTATTTTTATCTTTAAGTATTGTTCTTAATTTTAATATCCAATCATCATATTTTTTACCAATAAAATTGCTTATAACTTCTTTATCATTTTCATTGGTTTCATCCCATCCGCCAAAAATGATTACTGTTTTTAATATTTTCTCATTTTCACTTGAAGCATTAATGTCATAGTAAATTGAAGATGTGGGCGTAAAATTAATATTGTTTTTTTTATTCATTTCATATATTTTTCTTCTATCATATTCTGCTAATGGATATTTACTACTACCCATTCTAATCCATGCAGTAGAGGGATATACACTATATTCTTCTTTTTCATCATTTGAACTAGGTTTTTCTGGGCCATAATACGCTTGTCGGTTAATTTCATATATTCTATCAGTATTTGTCCCATATATTAAAATATATCCAAAATCGTTTTCATCTTCGTTTACTTTATATTTAAAAGTTCCAGTTTTAATTGATGGTCTTGGAAATATATAATTAGCTAGATTTTGGTACCAACAATCATCCTGCATTGGCACATTATTAATTCCTTTTAATTGTTTATTATTTGTTACCCCTAAAATTATAAATTTGTCTTCTCCATAAGATTCATTAGAGTTTAAAAAAGCACACAAATCTCTAATAAATTCAGCCCTTTGTTTATTCAAATAAGGGATTTCTTTATAATCAAGATATGAGTTTTCATCTGGTAATTCATTTAATATAGCATATAGTTTTTCAAATATTGACTCATCTAGCACACATTTCACCACCATCTAAAGTATAAATTTGAATTTATTATACTATAAAATAACAAAATTCTCCATACTCCCATTGAAATTTAATAAGAATTCATATATAATATTTTTAGAAAGAGAGCATTATGGTTCGTAAGCTGTAGCTTAATCGCTCCACGCTATAAAAGTTTATAAAACACTATAAAAATTAACATATATTAATTTATTACTATCTTAGAAAATATAATTTTTATATTGTTGACAATTTCGAAAATTTTAAGTATAATAAAAATAGGAAATGGAGAATCCACAAACGTGGTTTACCAGTTAATATGTAAAAAACACATTGAAC